>CALGGX010000431.1 GCA_937916025.1 uncultured Selenomonadales bacterium | reverse complement strand
GACGCCGCACTGCCGTTTGCCGCGTTTGCGTTGTCTCTGTTAATCTCCGCGTAATGTCGCGCTATTTCTTTATTCAGCGGACTTTCCGACTCGCGATAATCCGTTCTCTGTTGCCGGTACAGGATATATGCCTTCGCCACTTCCGGCGCGACTTTCATCAGCTCGACTTCTACCGCATTATGGATTGCGTCGACCGACATCGTCAGCTCTCGATCGGCTTCTTTCTCGATTTTCTGAACTCGTCCGACAAGTGTTTGCGTAATCAACGCGGCGATATTCATCGGGGCTCCCGCCGCCATCACTGCCTTCTTGATTTTCGATGGATCAAACGACTCCGTCCGCCCATCGTGCTTTTTCACTTTCAAAATTCGATCCTCTCCTCCTCTTCGATACGCAACTTTTCTATCGTCGGATAAATATCACGCTTGCGGAGATGGTTATACAAGAACATTCTGCCCGTCTGCGTCCATTCCGTGTTTGTGTATGCTCGCGTCACGCCTCTCTTGTCTGTCTTGTGAAACGTCTTCGACTGCGTATAGCCTTTGTCGGCATATGCCGCATACAATACCCATGTTCCGCCCAGCTTGAATTGAATTTTCATCTCGTGAAGCAACGCGTTGAATGCCTGCCCAGACATACCGTAGTCTTTCGCGATCTGTGTGATCGGCACCGTGTCGGGACACGCCAGAATAACATCACAGTAGTTTGCCTTCGGCTCCAACGTTCGAATCGCTTGCGTCAGCGCGGCTGTTTTCGCCTTTTCTTCTTTGAGTCTCTGCGCCATCTCGATTATCAGATCGGGATTATGCAGTACGCGCTCGATCGTCTCCGGTGTCATATACATTCCATGCCTGCGAATAGAGGGAAGAATGACGCGCGCGATCTTGTCTTGGAAGGCGTTGCCGATGGGATTGTCGACCTTCATGCCGAGGCGGTAGAAGATGTACTCGGGGATGTACGTATCGGCGTTGATTTGACGGGCTTTCCCCACTTCTGGGGAAAAGTTGATTTGACGCAGATATTCGCGCACCCGATCCCAGCGAACATATTCGACGCCGCCTTTGTTTTGCGTAATACCGAGACCGCGCGCGCAATCTTCGAGCTTGAGCCATACGACGTTGAGGGCGTCGGTGTAACCATGGACTCCTTCGATGTTGACCGGCACAATACTCATCGTCGTTGCCTCTGCTTTTGTTGTCTCTAACATTTCACTCTCTCCTTTCAATTTTTCGGACGACTCCTGCAGTGTTTTTTGATGCTCCCACTTCCTTTCTTTTTCCCGTCGGCTGTGTTATAATTCTTGTTATGGAGGATGATATTATGCTTATTTCTGAAACCGAGTTTTTAAAAACTCTCATTCAATATTCCGATTCAGGATTATTTCTTTGCAAAGAGACCATCGAACCTCTTTTTCTTATGTCATGGAATGATATTGAATCTTTTCTTTATCAATTTGAAGAAGAAAAACTCATCGAGATTACCTAGGGCGGTAATGAAATTCAACGTGTCAAAACCCTGCCGACTGCGCGTGC
>CALGGX010000430.1 GCA_937916025.1 uncultured Selenomonadales bacterium | reverse complement strand
AGAGATCAACCCGAGCCGCGCGTTGAGTTACATCGACGACGGCGGGCAATTGATCGAGTTGCCGGACGGGAATTATCCGGTGGCGATGCCGTCGGGCGGCGAGGCGATAATGATTAACGGCGTGCGTAAGTTTCCGCTGTTGATGGTGTTTGTTCCGATTGCGGATCATTTCGAGTTGCGCCCGCTGAACATCGAGGACGACTCGTTTTTGCCTCGGCAAGGGCGGACGTTGGCTTTGAACATATTGATGGGCTTTACGAGCGCTGACGCCGAGAACTCTCTGCAATACGATGAAAAGCACGGCAACGTCGAGGATTACAAACGCAAGGCGTATTATTATCTTGAAGTCAAACACGGCGTCGGGCGAATGAAGCGCGGGTACAAAAAAACTCGCGAGCTCAATCCGATTTCGGAATTGCGGACGATATATCATTTGATTAACGGAGGAGAAACGGATTGAACAGGCGGGAATTTTTGACGGCAATGATCGGCGGCGGCATTTTTTTGATCACGGGATGCGGAGAAAAAATTCCGCGCGGCGAAAATATTCATAATGAAGTCACGGAAAGCTTCGAGCCGCTCGACGTGAAACATCTTCGGCAATTGATCACGTCCGATCCGTCGACGACGCGGCGCATCATGTTTCAATCGGACGAGCCGCTTCAATCGCCGAAAGTTGAATTGAAACTCGACGAAGAGATCAAACAATTTCCAGCCGTCGATTGCACTTTCACCGATGACGGCGAGCTCAATCGGCAATACAGTGCGTTGATTGAAGGACTCGACGCCGGAGTTGAATATAGATACCGCGCGGCGGACGGCAATCGAAAAACCGATTGGTACTCATTGGAAACTCCGCGCGGCTCGAAATTCAAGGCATTGATATTTCCCGACAGTCAATGCGCGAATTACGATGTATGGGCGGCGGTCGCGAAATCGGCGATTGCAAAAAATCCCGACGCGGAGTTTTTTGTCAATCTCGGAGACATTGTCGACAACGGCGAAGATTGGACGCAATGGAAGGCGTGGTTTGACGGCGTGCCTTTCATTAAAGCAATGCCGTTCGTGCCGGTGATGGGCAATCACGAGACATACAGTCGGCAATGGGAAGTTCGAGAGCCGATCGCATATTTGAATTACTTCGATGTGCCGACGAACGGCAGTTCGGAATTCAATCGGTATTACTACTCGTTTGATTGGAACGGCGCGCATTTCATGGTGCTGAATACCGAGCCGTTTGACGGTTTGATTGACGAGCAAAAAAATTGGCTCCGTCGAGATTCGGAGTCAAACAATCGGAAATGGAAGATTGTATTGATGCATCGGGATGTGTTGCAATATCGGATCAACGGGCGTCCGGAGCGGCAGGAAGGCTTTTCGCCGGAAGGTTTGGAATTCATGCCGCTGTTTGACGAGCTCGGGATTGATCTGGTATTGACGGGGCATTTGCATACATATCGCAATCGCGGACGCATTTTCAATTTCGAGAAGTCGCCGCGCGGAGCGGTGTACATCTTGACGGGAATTGCCGGCGACGTCCGATACCCCGGGCTGTGGATCGATCACGCGCTCGACGAAGTGATTGCTCCGCAACCGGAGACGGACAATTTTTTGACGCTCGAAGTCGACAACACATCGATTGAAGTTTGCTGTTTTCTGCCGGACGGAACCCGGATCGATCACGTCGTCATTGAACAGAGAACATAGTCTCGCGCGTTCCGAGATAAAAATTCTCCCGTACTTTGATCCATTCGTTGACGGGCAATCGAATTCCGGACTGCCAAAAAGTTCCGAAGCTCGAGCCGACATCCATGATATAAACTCCGTCCGCGCGCATTTCCAAAACGCAATGTTTTCTGCTGACATTCGGAGTATTCGGCGGAAATACGATATTGCAAACCTTCGGATCGCGTCCGATGGTAATTTTTCTTTCCAACAAAAATTCCGCGCCGCGCAATGCACCGGACAAAGCAATCAACCTCGGTATTTGCGACGGCGGAAAAATTTTTTCCGGGCGTTGAATCAATTGCGCGCGTTGAGCCGCATCCGAAATCTCCTGCACTTGATCCATTGCTTTTCTGATTAAGAAAAACGACAATCCGATTGAAGCGCAACACAACACGATGTGTTTCAAATCAATCGTCAAAACTTCTCCAAACTGCAGTCGGTGAAATTCAATATCCGAATTCCAAACGAAATGCATCAGCATCGTTGCGGCGACGTACGGCAAGAATTTCGGACTCAAAAAATGCTTTCGGCTTAAATGTTCCCCGCCCTTGGCGTGAACGAGCGCGCCGCTTTCGATTGCACACCAACCGATATGCCCTCCGATTGCCAACAAACTGCGTTGCAACAAAGCAACAAAGCCGTAATCGAAATCGTATTTCACGGTTTCAAATGACGCAAAGCCTGCGCCGACTGCCGCTCCGATCAACAAACCGCCGAAGATGTATCGCGGGTTGTATATCCGAATGAAGAGTGCCGCCGCAATGATTTTCGCCGGTTCTTCTGTCAACGGCGCAAGATACGCCCTGCCTTCCGTGATTGAATAATGCCCGAGGAAAAGCAACAACATTATCGACAGCATGCCGCCGATGAAGAATATCATCAACACCCGATATATCGGAATGTCGCGCGGGATGTTGATCTCCCAATAGAAGATCAGAATACTCATCGGCACGATCAGAGCACCCACGCTTAACAGAACAAACGTGCTTGAGCTGTAGCCGTGATAAACCTTGTCGAGGGCGGCAACGTCAATGTAAGCGAGGAGCATGAACAGAATTCCGACGGCGAGTACCCGAGTAAACAGCCATGGGCGTTTCCATTCATCGATCATGCGTTCCGGCGGCGGAGTTGTTACAGGTGTTCCCGCAATAAAAATTCGCGCGCCTTCGGCGGTAAGATGTCGCTTAAAAATACTGCCGAACATGTTGCCGAAAGTCAAGCGATTGTTCCGATTGCCGTCCATATCATCGCCTCCGAAATTGCTCGGATTCCGCGCGGAATTCCAGTATCACACCGGTGAAGTTGTCTTGATCCGAAATATCCCGAGCCGAGATTTCTTTTTCCAATCGCCGGGCTGCCGAAATTGCATCTTCATTCAGTGCTTTGATCAAAGAGACGTTGTCGAGCGCATTGAACACGCCGTCCGAGCACAGCATGACTTTATCATTCGGCGACAGTTTTATCGGTTGCTCGTTTCGATCAAAGATGTTAAAACTGCCCATGCCGATGTATGCTGTCAATGCATGGCGTTCGGGATCGTTCAGTGCTTTCGATTGCGAAATTTCTCCGCGCGCCGCCTTTTTCAGCAATTGAGAACCGTAAGTATGCTCCTCGTTCAGTTGAATCAGCCGATCATCGTGCATCAAGTAAATCCTGCTGTCTCCAATCGAAAAAAAATACAATTCGTCGTCTCGGATCATGACGGCAACAAGTGTCGAACCGCCGTTGACTCCCGAACGCACGATTTGATTTTCGACGCCGGTTTCAGCCGCGCGCGCCGTCTCGAGCAGAAAAGACTTCGGTTTCGGCTTCGAGGTTTGATTGAACCGCTCGCGAAATGTCTCGACGATAATTCGGCTCATTATCGCGCCGCCCTGCAGACCGCCCATCCCGTCCGCCACCGTCGCCAATATTCCTTTCGTATCGAAATCGGCAGGTTCGGAAAAGAAAAATGAATCTTGTTGCTCTTTGCGTTTGCCGACATTTTGAAAACTGCCGACGACGACATGATTGACGGTTTTTGTTGCAGATTTTTCCACACGGCTTGATTGATTTAACGAACGACGACGCTCATTGACGAGAAACACCACCGCAATACTCAATAACACCACCGCGAGACACAATATCGCAATAATGTGTTGCTCGGAAAAAAATGCATCTCCGGCTCGTTCCGCAATCGGCTCCGAAACGGTTTGTTCCGAAGTCATTTGCAAAGACCGCTCTTTGAATTCATCGGCGACGGGCATGGCCTCGACAATGCTTCCGATATTTGCGCAAAGAAATGCTGTCGACAAAAATCCGAGCAGCTTCATTGCCGATTCCACTCCCATTGAAAGTCTTCGCTGCCGAACGGAACAAAAATCAAAACCGTGTTCGCGACTTTAATTTTATCGCCCCGTTTGAGTTTGACTGCTCCGGCAACGACCGGGTAATCGTTGACGTAAACAAGCTCCCGACTCTCGCTGTTGGCATTGATGAAATATCGATTGCCGAGATGATCGTACGTGACGCTGAAGTGATAGCGCGAAACGGACGGATCGCCCTGCAGACAAACATTCATCTCATCCGAACGTCCGACCGTGTTGTTGCCGGAATGCAGACGAAAATCTTTGCCGATATCGTTGCCTTCAACGCACACCAACCAACCGACAACGGGATCGAAGCCGAGTTTTTGTTTGACTTTGATGACGGTCGCATTCATATTGCCGCTCCTTTTTCTTCTGAACATGTCGCTGATTGATATTTCGGCACCGGTATCATTTTTTTCGATTGTCGAAGGCATTGAATTTCCTCCGCCGTCGTTTTTCAAATTACCGCCGAAGCAATAAGGACATACGGTGTTAAGCTCACCGTCATAGTACTTATCACATTTCGAGCAATACTGCATAACAGGCATATTTAAAACTCCATCCGAATTTTGCTCATTTGACAACGACGAGAACGTCGAAGGCATCTTTGTTGACTTCGTTGCTGAAATGCACGGGATAAATTCCGGCTTCTCGTCCGCTGACGGATACATCCACAAAATTATCCTTGAACTCGCCCCACTGCATTTTCAATTTTCCCGACGGCTCATCGAAAGCGATCGTGCCGTTCATTCCGAAATAAATCGGCAACTTTTGAGCAACACCGCGAGTGGTCAAAACGAGCACCGGCGCGGCGGCGTAGTATTTTTCGGAGCCGTAGCCGAATCTTTTTTTGACATCATCATACCCCAGCTTTTTGTAGTCGTTGATAATGCTGTAAGCGGCATTTTTTTCGCCGAGTATGTTGTCGTAATTGCCGACCATGGAATTGTATTTCGTGCCGAAAAAAAGAGCGGCAACCGCGGACAATATTGTCAATCCGTAGAGCAAAGGATTTTTCGGAGGTTTGGTCGGCTTGTTCGGATGGCAATAAGGACATGCATCATGTTTTTTCACATCAAAAAAATGCCCGGCAACGCATTTTTGAATAAAAGGCTCCGTATCGGTAGTCGCCATCAGCTCTTTATAGAATTCGCTCACGGTTTGATAGCGATCCTCGCGATTGATTGCAAGCCCTTTCATGATCACCCGCTCCTGCTCGGGCGTAATCGGAATGCCGAATTTCGAGAGCGAAACAAGCTCATATCCGTCCAACCCGCGCAATTTCGACGGCATCAAATATGTTTGCAAAGGCGGGCGGCGCGTGATCAGATCGTAAATGGTGGCGGCAAATGCATAAACATCCGTCCAAGGACCTTGAGCACCTCTTTCTTCAAATTGTTCGGGCGGCGCATAATGAATTTTGAGCACGATTGAAAGCGAGCCGCCGCTGACATTCGGCTTGCGTGCCGCACCGAAGTCGAGAATTTTCAAATTGCCGGATTCGGTGATCATAATATTGTCGGGACTGATGTCTCTGTGTACAAGCCCCAGCGCGTGAATGCGCTCGAGTGTATCGGCAATCGGCTTGAGGAGTGCAACCGCATCGACAAGCAACATTGCCCTTCCCAAGTCGTTCAAATACTTCTCGAGAGTATTTCCGTTGACAAATTCCATGGCAATGTATTTCGTGTTATTCTCGCTGAAACTGTCCTTAATATGAACAATGTTGACTTCGGAATTGAACTTTTTGAGATTGTCGGCTTCCTTCAAAAAACCGGCGCATCCCGCGCTGAATTCCAAATCACAGTCGCGACGCGGATTTACGGTGTAATGATTTTTCTGATCTCGGACGGCATAAGCGAGTGGGAAGTACTCTTTAATGGCAATCTTCTCGTTGTCGGCGATATCCCAAGCGATGTAAGTTATGCCGAAGCCGCCCTGCCCGAGCGTGCAACCGATCAAATATTTTCCGTAAAGCACGGAACCCGGGACAAGTGCTTGCGCTTCCCTTCGCCAACCGCAATGCGGACAAACGAGCTCGTCTTCGCCGATATGCTCCATACAATTAAGACATAAATCTTCAAATGTTGCGCTCATATAATCCCACCTCCTCGGAAGTAAGAAAAAAAAAGCACGTTAATTATATGATGTTGATGTCAAAACTGTCAAGTCGAAAACGCTCGACGTTCGATCGGAAATAAAAAAACACCGATATCACTCGGTGCCGAGCATTTACATCTCGAGCATATCGAGAACTGCCGAAAGACTCAGAAACTGAACAGCTTCGTCCGCAAGACTTTGTAATAATCTTTATCCTCGAATTTAACAATTTGCGCGGTCGTTTTTGCCTTGCGCACGATGATCTCATCGCCGGGTTGCACGTAAGAACTCGTCTGACCGTCGAGCGTAACGATCACGTCTTGCTGAACATTGCCGATCTTCAGCCGAACTTCGTCATTCTCGCCGACGACGAGCGGACGCATTTGAAATGTATGCGCGCAGATCGGCGTCAGCAACAACCCGCGAATGGTCGGATTAAGGATCGGACCGCCCGCCGAAAGAGAATACGCCGTCGAGCCCGTCGGCGAGGATACAATCAAACCGTCCGCTTTGTAGTCCATCAAATGCGTTTGATTGATGTAAAGCCCGAGATTGAGCATGCGCGAAACGCCGCCCTTGGCAATGACGACGTCGTTGATCGCCTTGCCGAGATGTTTTTCGCCGAGATCATTACGAACATAAGCCGACAGCAACAGCCGATGCTCGATGTGATAATCGCCGACGAGAATTTTTCCGAGATGACTTTCGAGCTCTTGCGTTTCGATATCGGCAAGAAATCCGAGCGTTCCGATGTTAATTCCGCAAACCGGCACCATTTGATCGGTGAAACGTCTGCAAACGCCGAGCAAGGTTCCGTCGCCGCCGATTGACAACGCCATGTCTACATGCACCCGCTCGACGCACGGCAAACCGCAATTCTCTTTCCGAAACAGCCGCGCGTCATTCGCCTGCATCACCAGCCGCACATCTTTATTTTGATAGAAGTTGAAAATGCGATCGACGATCTCGGCGGCGCGCCGCTTGCTCCGATTCGGAAAAACCGCAATCTGCATCATGCCCGCGTCCACGCCGAACGCATTTCCGAAAACACTTTGCTTTGCCATGATGATGTCGATCCTTTCGATGATTGTTGTCGACAGTTTATCAATCGCCGGGGCAAATGTCAAACTATTCTATGAATTTTAAATGAAAAGAATTGCTTGAATGAAAAAACTTCCGTTTTTATCGAAAAAAAAACTTGCAAAATCAAAAATGCCGTGATATTATCAGCGCGGCTTAAGGAAAAGGGCACGGACAGCCTGAGGAAACATGGACACTCATGATCGAACTGCTCTGATCCGGAGGCTTGCCGAATTAACTTCTGTGAGAACTTCTTTGAGGAGGAGTTTGGTATGAAAAAGTCAGCAGTAGCAGCGTTGACAGGCGCATTGATCGTCGGTGCGGCATCGACGACGTTCGCGGCGGCAAATCCGTTCTCGGATGTTCCTGCCGGTCACTGGGCATATGATGCAGTCACGCAGCTCGCAAGCGAGGGCATCATCGAAGGTTACGGCGACGGAACCTACCTCGGCAATCGCAACATCACCCGTTATGAGATGGCGCAGATGGTAGCGAAAGCACTCGCGAAGAATCCGCAAGGCACGGATCGCGCGGCTCTCGATCGTCTCGCGGCAGAGTTCAGCGAAGAATTGTCGAACCTCGGCGTTCGCGTCTCCGAACTCGAGAAGTATGCCGACAAGATTCAATTCTTCGGCAAAATTGAGTACACCTACAAGAGCCACCGTACCGACGATGTCAACGGCGGCAAGAAGAAAATCAATCAGGATGACTGGATCTTCCGTTTCGAGCCGGTTGCACACGTGAATGATCACTGGACACTCCGCGCTCGTATCGATGCTCATAACGACATGAGCCGCTCCGATTCCAGCGACTTCAATCTCGTCCGCGGCTGGGCGCAAGGCGATTATTCAAACTTCCAAGTCAAAGTCGGTAAACAACCGTTGTACACCAACGAAGACGGTATCGTCTGGGATACCGAATACTCCGGCGCGGAAGTTACCTTCGGCAATTTGCTCAAGACCACGATCTATGCAGGTCGTTTGAGCGCAGGCACCGTCGGCGGTTGGGAACGTCATGCGGGCGCATGGGACGGCAGACAGAGCGGTTCCAACGGCGAAGGCAACTTCTTCCGTGCAGCGGGCGCATCGGGACGCAGCGGCGATGATCCGTCGAGCTTCCAAGCAATCAACGTGCAGTATATGCCGAAAGAGCATGGTCTGTTCGGCGGTGCGGCTTACTACCACATCGAAGATGACGACTTCGGCACAAAAGCAAATCGCAACTACAACTACAGCGATAACGGCATGGAAGACGAAGCCAACATCTGGTCGGTCAATGCCGGTTACAAATTCAGTCGCAAAGCTCAGCTCTGGGGCGCATTCGCGCAGAATACCAAGGCTGACAAAGAAGACAATTCTTGGCAAGCACTCTTCAAGTACGGCGATCTCTACGGCGGCGGCAACCAAGGCACTAAGAAGGGCTCGTGGGCTGTCTGGGCAGGCTACAAGAAGCTCGGAAGCAATACTTCACTCGCAGCTATTAACTGGGATGACGCATTCGCAGGCACAAAGGGTGTCGTTGCAGGCGCAAGCTGGGCACCGATGGATCGTATCGTCTTCATCGCGAAGTACTTCAATGGGGAGTACATAACCGGCGATGGCGATGCAGAGCGTCTCTTCGGTCGCGTCGAGTTCTTCTATTAATTCGACGGCGGACTCATCCGCAAGGAATTTTTCAACGCAAATCATTAAACGACATAAACATCAAAGCCTCCGCATTGACGGGGGCTTTTTTATGCAAAAAAATAATTTTTGTATTGCTAAAGGCTTCGCGTCGTGGTATGATTATATTGCTAATCAAATCAAACACGGGCAAAGCCTTCGTATTTATTCTAGCAGTCTCGCTCGTGTGTGTCAATAAAAATCGAGGAGGTGAAACGAATGTTTAGAGCAGTAAAAATCCGATTGCTCCCGACGCCGGAACAGGAGCAGTTATTTTGGAAGTCGGCAGGCGCGGCACGCTGGGCATGGAATGAGTTCCTCGCCGCCAATGCAGAAATTTATCGCGAGTACAAAAAAAGCGGCGGCTTGTGAAGCCCCGGTTTTTCCCTTCTTTTCAGAAAAAAGGATTTGGAGGCATACAAAAAAGATTTTAACCGCGTGCTTGCGAGCATAGAGGCTGGCAAGACGCCCGTGCAGAACGAG
>CALGGX010000429.1 GCA_937916025.1 uncultured Selenomonadales bacterium | reverse complement strand
AACTCGTGGCGAATTTGATGACGGCGGCGGGTTTGACACGCGTGATCACGGTCGATCTGCACGCCGGACAGATTCAGGGCTTCTTCGACATTCCGGTTGATCATTTGGCGGCGGCTCCGGTGCTGGCGGATTATCTCAAAGCGCAGGATTACGAAAACATCGTGGTTGTGAGTCCGGATCTCGGCGGCGTGCAGCGCGCTCGGAATTTGGCGGATTATCTCCACACGTCGATTGCGATCATCGAAAAGCGGCGTCCGCGTCCGGGCGAAGCGGAAGTTATGGGCATTATCGGCGATATCAAAGGCAAGACGGCGATCATGATTGATGACATCGTCGACACGGCGGGCAGTTTGTGCAAAGGTGCGTCGGCATTGAAAAAGTTGGGCGCGGGCAGAGTGTTTGCAGCGTGCACGCATGCGGTTTTAAGCGATCCGGCAGTCGAGAGGATCAACGCGTCGGAGATTGAAAAACTGATCATTACCGACACCATTCCGTTGCCGCCCGAAAAAAAATCGCCGAAGATCGAAGTCCTTTCAATGGCGGAATCGATCGGCGACGTAATTCTCAACATTCAGGCGCACCGCTCGGTCAGCCTGCTCTTCAAAGAAATTCCACATCATTGATTACCGAAAGGAGAACCGAAATTGATCTTGGAATTCCCGCCTGCTTTTGATTTGAATTACTATCGGCGGATGTATCCGGAGCTTAACTATCAACCGGACGAAGTTGTCATTGAACATTATCGTCTTTATGCGGAAGAACAGGGGCGCACTTGCTGCACCTTCGATCGCTCGGAAAAACTCAGAGAACTTTTGAATAAGGCAGTCAACAAATTGCCGATCAAATTACTCGAGATCGGTCCGTTTGACAATCCGTCAATTTTGCCGCCCGAACAGGGCGAAGGAACAGTCAAGTATTTTGATATTTTTGATTCTGCCGAATTGCAACAATTGGCAACAAAAACCGGACGAAAATATCGAAATACGCCAAAAAAAATCGATTACGTCAGTCCGAACGGCGATCTTACAATTGTCGATGAAACTTTCGATATCGTGTTCAGCAGTCATTCAATCGAACATCAAATGAATTTGATCAAGCATTTTCAACTCGTCGAAAACATTCTCAATGACGGCGGACTTTATGTTATGGTTGTGCCCGATAAACGTTTTTGTTTCGATCATTTTCGGCAACCGACTTCAATTACCGAAGTGCTCGCTTATTACTGTCATGATGTACAGTTTCGCCCGTTCTTCAGTTTCATAGACTGTAAAATGATGGAAACTCATAACAGTCCAATAATGCATTGGTTTGGAATGCACGGCGATGCAGAGGCAAACATTACTCCCCAAAAATTTGAAGAATGTTATCGGCAATATAAAGAAGCGCGTGCGGCAGGGCGTTACATCGATTGTCATTCACTGTGCTTTACGCCGTATTCCTTTGAACATCTGATCAAACTCATAAAAAAATTGAGATTGACGAATTTCAACATTCATCGGATTTGCCATACGGTTTGGGGAAGAGTCGAATTCACGGTCGTTTTGAAGAAAAACTGATCGATCCGCAATCCGAAAATCCGAAGTTTCTGCAATGAAAAACGACGACGCCGGTTCAAACGTCGCCGTTCTTTTTTTTGCGCTCAATCGACGATATATTTGCGCGGAATGCGCGGGGATATCAGGCAGGTGATCTCGTAATTGATCGTCCGCAAATGCCGCGCGGCATCATCAATAGTCAGCGTCGGCGAACCGAACAAAATCGCTTCGTCACCGAGCTTCACGCCTCGAATATCCGTCACGTTGATTATCACCTGATCCATGCACACGCGTCCTGCAATCGGAGCGCGCCGCCTTTTTTTGATCAATCGACGATATATTTGCGCGGAATGCGCGGCGAGATCAGGCAGGTGATCTCGTAATTGATCGTCCGCAAATGCCGCGCGGCGTCGTCAATCGTCAGTGTCGGCGAGCCGAACAGCGTCACTTCATCTCCGACCGAAACGCCGTCAATATCCGTCACGTCGATCATCACTTGATCCATGCACACGCGACCGGCAATCGGCGCGCGCCGCCCGTTGATCTCGACGCAAAAGCCCTTGTAAGCTCGGATATATCCGTCTCCATAGCCGAGCGGCAGCGTCGCAATGATCGAATCTCTCTCCGCAATGAATTCTCGTCCGTAACCGATCGACGTTCCGCGCGGAATTTTTTTTACGAACACGACTCTCGCCTTCAATCGCATAGCCTTGCGAACTTCGATCGTGCGAGCAACTTCGTCGGACGGATAAAAACCGTACGTGATGATGCCGACGCGTACCATGTCGAAATGCGCCTCCGGAATCTCGAGTATCGCCGCCGTCGCTCCGATGTGTTTGATCGCAATCGAAATGCCGCGCGCCTCAATCGCCTCGATCGCTCGGCGAAACCGTCCGATCTGCTCGTGCGTAAATGTCTTGTCGAAAGAGTCTGCCGCCGCGAAATGCGAAAACAATCCTTCCAACTCCACGCTCGGCAGTCGGGCGATCGACTCGGCGAGAGCCGCCGCTTCCTCAATTGTCGCGCCGATACGTCCCATGCCCGTCTCGATCTTCAAATGCAATTTCGCAATCCGATTTTGCCTGACGGCGGCGTCGGATATTTTTTTTGCGAGCTCGAGATCGGCAACCGTGCATGTCAACCCTGCCTCGACCGCCGCTCCGACCGCGCCGAACGGTATCAAGCCGAGAAGCAAGATCGGAGCAGTAAATCCCGCCGCGCGGAGTTCGAGCCCTTCATCGACAGTCGCGACCGCGAGGACATCCGCGCCTTCCTCGAGCGCAATGCGACTGATCGGAATCGCTCCGTGCCCGTACGCATTCGCCTTGACTATTACGCACATCTTCACCGATTCGGCGACATGCGATCGGATCGATCGTAAGTTATGCCGAATCGCCGAGAGATTGACCTCCGCCCACGCGTCGCGATTGATTAAATTCACCATGAAACTCACGCCCCTTTCGATTCTTGATATTGTCGGAAGTTCTTCAGAATGCAGATCGGTGTTTTTTGCGAGGCGTTGCCGAACGGATTGTCGATCAAAAGATCGGACGCGAGTTGCGCATTCATGCCCGGGGTTGCCGCCACGATCCGCGACCGTTTGAGATCGTTGACGTCGGCGATCATCGCGCCGAAGCAATTCAATCGCGATTTCAAATTCGCCACGACCTCTTCCGGCTTATCGGGACCGTAGACGACGCATTTGTCAAACGGCGGCATCGTGCCCGTGCAATCGTCAATCAACGCCGCCTGCCGCCCGCCGTACTTGTAAAACAAGCCGCGAATGCCGATCAATTTGCCGAGGAAGCCGAGCAACAACGCGCCCGCCACCCGCCATTTGCCTTCGGCGCGCATCAATGCCTGCATGCCGTGCGGCGTCGCGAGCGAGCCGTAATCGGGAATGAAACGGCAACAGAGTTCGGCGAGCTCGCTGATCTCCATTTCATCGGGGCGAATGATCATGTTTTGCGTGATCGCCACGACGCTCTCGGCAACCGTAACCACGTCGTCCGCGCCGAGTTTCGACCGAGTGTATCGCTCGATGATGTCGACTATGTCGTCTTTCGGCGTCAAAATTCGCGTCGGTACCGTTACTATTTCTACTGACAATTGAATCTCTCCTTCGATCAGAATCTGTGCTGAAAGTTCAGCGTGAAGCCGAGGCTGTTATAGCCCGGGTTGTGCGATTTGCGCGTGCCGTTCGAGAAGTG
>CALGGX010000428.1 GCA_937916025.1 uncultured Selenomonadales bacterium | reverse complement strand
GTGTCCGATCGAGACGCCTGAAGGTCCGAACATCGGCTTGATCGGTTCGCTGTCGAATTACGCGCGCGTCAATCAGTTCGGCTTTATGGAGACGCCGTATCGCCGCGTCGACAAAGAAAATCATCGTGTTACGGCGGAAGTTCGGTATTTGACGGCTGATGAAGAAGATGTTTTGACGATTGCGCAGGCAAACGAGCCGCTCGACGAAAACGATTGGTTTATCAACGAGCGCGTAACGGCGCGACGCAATGAAGAGACGATGCGCGTCCGGCGCGAGCGCGTGGATTATATGGACGTTTCGCCGAAGCAGGTCGTTTCGATTGCAACGGCGTTGATCCCGTTCCTCGAAAATGACGACGCAAACCGCGCGCTGATGGGCGCAAACATGCAACGTCAAGCGGTTCCGTTGTTGAGAACGCAAGCTCCGCTCGTCGGCACGGGCATGGAGTACAAAGCGGCTTGCGATTCCGGCGTCATGATTTTGGCGCGCCGCGCGGGTAAAGTCGTTTCGATGGCGGCGAATTACATCGAAATCAAAACGGATGACGGTTTCCGCGATCATTATGATTTGCAGAAATTTGTACGCTCCAACCAAGGCACGTGCATCAATCAGGTTCCGATCGTCGAGGTCGGCGATTATGTCGATGCGGGGCAACCGATTGCGGACGGTCCGGCTACGGATCAAGGCGAATTGTCACTCGGCTACAACATCATCGTCGCATACATGCCGTGGGAAGGTTACAATTACGAAGATGCGATCCTGCTCAACGAAAATCTCATCAAGCGGGATATTTACACGTCGATCCACATAGAAGAATACGAATGCGAAGCGCGCGATACCAAACTCGGACCGGAAGAAATTACGCGCGATATTCCGAATGTCAGCGATGATACATTGAAGGATTTGACGGACGAAGGCATTATTGCAATCGGCGCGGACGTTCGTCCGGGCGATATTCTCGTCGGAAAAGTCACTCCGAAGGGCGAAACGGAATTGACGGCGGAAGAGCGTTTGCTCCGTGCAATTTTCGGCGAGAAGGCGCGCGAAGTCCGTGATACTTCTCTTCGAGTTCCGCACGGCGAGAGCGGCAAAATCGTTGCGGTTAAGATTTTCAATCGCGAGGATAATGATGAGCTCTCCCCGGGCGTCAATCGGCTCGTCCGCGTTTACATTGCGCAAAAACGGAAAATTTCCGTCGGCGACAAAATGAGCGGTCGGCATGGAAACAAAGGCGTCGTTTCGCGGATCATGCGGCAGGAAGATATGCCTTTCCTTCCGGACGGCACGCCGGTCGACATCGTTTTGAATCCGCTCGGTGTTCCTTCGCGAATGAATATCGGGCAGGTACTCGAAACGCATCTGGGCATGGCTGTCAAAAGGCTCGGTACGGAACTCAAGTTCTGCAATAAAGACGCAGTCAAAACGGCAATCGTCAAAAACAAAGCCGCAATCATGGCGGCAATCGGGCTTGGTAAGCTCGGCTATCGTTTCGACAAAGACGGCATGAAGAAGTGCATCGAAGACTTCAATCGCGGCAATCCGAATACGCTTAAGGCAGAGATGCGGCTCGACGAACTCGGTTTCGACATCGAGCAGAATTTGTTGCAACTTTTCTCCGATGATCCGAACGCGCTCGAAAATTCGGCGGCAACCGAAAAAATTATCGCCGATATCGGCAAAGTGATTGAGAAGTTCGGCTATGATGCCGACATTGACGGTATTAAGGATTTTGTCGAGGACATTCGGAGCGAAGACAATCGTAAGTCGCTCGCAATTGCGCATTGCCTTAAGCAGGGCGGTTTCGACATTCTCAAAAACGGCGTCAAGCCTTTGCAACCTTTCGACAATGAAAACAACAGAACGGAAAATTGGCATGTGTTGAAAGCCATGGTGCAATTGATTGCTCTCGGTTACGATTTCGAGACGAACGGTTTCCCCGTTCCGGGCGAAGCCGGACTTTTCATTGCAACGCCGGTTTTCGACGGCGCGCGAGAGGAAGACGTCATCAACACAATGACACTCGCGGGCATTAAAGACAACGGCAAAACCGTTCTTTATGACGGCAGAACGGGCGAGCGTTTCGAGAATGAAGTGACGGTCGGTTGCGTTTACATGCTGAAACTGCATCATCTTGTCGACGACAAAATTCATGCGCGCTCGACGGGACCGTATTCGCTGGTTACTCAACAGCCGCTCGGCGGCAAGGCTCAATTCGGCGGTCAGCGTTTCGGCGAAATGGAAGTCTGGGCGTTGGAAGCATACGGCGCGGCATTTTCACTGCAGGAAAATCTGACGGTCAAATCGGATGACGTGCTCGGGCGCGTGAAGGCGTATGAGGCGATCGTCAAGGGCGAAAACATTCCGGAGCCGGGCGTCCCCGAGTCGTTCAAAGTTCTGATCAAAGAATTGCAGTCGATCGGACTCGATATCAAAGTGCTCACCGACGACGCGAAAGAGATCATCATTCAAGACGAAGAAGACGAGGACGATCGTTCGTTGCGTACAAAGGCACAACAGGCGGGGCTCGACGAAACGGCGGTTCAAGAATCGACAATTCCTCTTCCCGACAGCTCGATTGAAGAAAACATTCCGCTCGAAGAAGCACTCGATTATGCCGACAAAGAGATCACCGAAGAGCAGCTCAACGCGGAATTGGCAAAGATTGAAAAAGAGGGGCTCAATAAGGTTGATGAAGAATTCGCCGATAATTTTGCACTGAGTGAAGATGAAGAGTATTCGCAAACGTTCCGCGAGCTTCTCGATCGGACGAAGAAAGATCAGTAATTGCAACGGCGTTTAAAATGAACGGAGTGATTGCATTAAATGTTGGATGTCAATGTATTTGACTCGATGCGGATCGGGCTGGCGTCGCCGGAACAAATTCGCGCTTGGTCGCATGGCGAAGTCAAAAAGCCGGAGACAATCAATTATCGCACGCTGAAGCCGGAGCGCGATGGTTTGTTTTGCGAGCGCATCTTCGGTCCGACGCGCGATTGGGAGTGTCATT
>CALGGX010000427.1 GCA_937916025.1 uncultured Selenomonadales bacterium | reverse complement strand
CGTATTTTTGCCGTAACGAGCCTCCAATTCGCGACGAAGAATTTCCCATGAAGCTGTCGGATCGACGCCGTAACCGTATCGCAACGCTCGAGTGAATGCGCGATTTTTGATGTTCAGGCAGATCAGATCGATGAAATAATAATCGACTTCGCCGTATTGTTTTTGCAATGCGCGAGTGAGTATCTCCTGAAACCACTCGAGGATAATCAGAAATGACCGCACACGTTTTGCAAAACCGTCGGCATTATCGAACGTTGAGAATGTGAGTGACGTTTTACGTTGCCGCCAGAGATAAAACGGTTCGTTGATTTTGACGATGTTTGAAGTCGCGCACAGCAACTCTAACAGAAATACGCCGTCGTCATGGATAACTATCTCTTTAAATCGAATGCCGGACTTCTTCAAGAATTTATTACGATAGAAATGATTCCACGGAGCCGCCGGAGAATTGTTGATGGCGTATTCTTCCAGCACGCGCTTTTTTAAATCCTTCGCAACCGGATTATTTTTGCCGCGATTTTGAATTCGGAGGTTGGAAATTTCGCCGAGACTTGTGAAGTCATTGCTGTCGGCGAGAAAATTTTTCGTATTAATCAACACATCGGCATTCGTCTTTTTCGCCAAACCTATCATGATCTGAAGGGCTTCCGGCATAATCACGTCGTCGTTATCCATGAAGTAGATGTATTCGCCGCGCGCATGATCCAAGCCGATATTGCGCACGACGCCCGGATCGTTCTCGCCGCCGAGATTTTTATCGTTTTTGATGATGCGAATGCGAGGATCGTCGAATTGTTTCGCGACTTCGAGCGTCCGATCCGTCGACGCGTCGTCGATCAAAATCAACTCAAAATCTCGAAACGTCTGCGCGAGCATCGTCTCAATCGCCAATCCGACATACTTCTCGGCATTATACATCGGAATTATCACGGAAATTTTCGGCACTGTACTCACACCTTTCAAAAATATTTTATCATCATTGATGGCGATTTTCAACGTGATTTTTCAATTGAACGGCAGGATACTTGCCTTCGGCGTCGAAATGTTTTTCTGCTTTAAACTCGAAAGGAGAAGATCAACCGTAATGATGCAGGAACTCAAATGTACTCTCTGCCATCGTCGGATCAAACTGCAGGATCAGTATGACATGCCCGTTTACGATCCGAACACCGGCTTTGCCATTTGCAAAAATTGCATTAAAGAGATAAATCGCTTCCTCGAGATGAATGACCCGAGTTTTAAAACCGAGCCGCCGAAGAAGACTTCATTCGCAGACGACCTCGGCGGATTGCTCAAGAAGAATAAGCCGCACGTCATCAAGGCGTATCTCGATGAATTCATCATCAAACAGGAACGCGCCAAAAAAATTCTCTCCGTCGCCGCGTACAATCATTACAAGCGCATGAAATACGATTGCGAGAATGACGGTTCCGAGGACGAGATCGACAAGTCCAACGTGATCATCATGGGACCGACGGGTTGCGGCAAGACGGCGTTGCTGTTTCATCTGTCGAAACTGCTCGACATCCCGTTTGCGGTTACGGACGCGTCGAGCTTGACCGAAGCCGGCTTTGTCGGCGCGGACGTTGAAGTTGCCGTTCGCAATTTGTATTACGCCGCCGGCAAGGACATCGAAAAAGCCGAGCACGGCATCATTTATCTCGACGAGTTTGACAAGATCGCGCGCAAATCCGGCGCAAACAATTCCATCACCGCCGATCCCGGACATGAAGGCGTGCAACAGGCAATGCTGAAAATGCTCGAAGGCAGTGAAGTCGAATTCACTGCGCGCGGGCAGAGAAAACATCCCGAAGCTCCGACAATCAAAGTCAACACGCGAAACATTCTGTTCATCTGCGGCGGCGCGTTCGTGGGCATCGACAAGATTGTTGCCAAACGGCTGAAGAAAGGCGAGTCGAGCATCGGATTCGGTTCGGACGTGCCGAGCAAAGACGACGAGTCGAAATTCGACGAGCTCATTCATCAAGTGCGTCCGGAGGATTTGATGGAGTACGGAATCATTCCGGAGATTGTCGGGCGGTTGCCGATCATCTGCACTCTCGAAACGCTCGATGAAGACGCGTTACTTCGCATTTTGACGGAGCCGAAGAATGCGCCCGTCAAGCAGTACGAAAAGTTGTTGGCAATGGATAACGTCAAGCTCGAATTTGAAGAAAACGCCCTCCGCGCGGTTGCGAAGAAGGCGATCGAGCGCAAGACGGGCGCGCGTTCATTGAAAGGCATCATCGAAGACATTATGCTCGATGTGATGTTTGACATTCCGAAAGACGACGCGCCGCGCAAAATCGTCATCACGGAAAAATGCGTGACGGAAGGCGAGCGTCCGCAAGTTCTGCCGATCAATGACGAAAAATCGGCAGAAGTCGTCGCGGCGGAATGAGCGATCGCGGCAATTAAAAAACTGCAACACAGCGCGTGCTGCAGTTTTTTTAATGTCGATTGAGTTGCCGATTGAATTACTTGAAGTAGCGATCGAGCAAGCCTTTGAAGCCTTTGCCGTGACGTGCCTCGTCTTTTGCCATTTCATGGACGGTGTCGTGAATTGCGTCGAGATTGAGTTTCTTCGCCAACGCCGCAAGGTCTTTTTTGCCTTGACATGCGCCGTGTTCTGCCGCAACTCGCGCTTCGAGATTTTCTTTCGTCGATGCCGACAGCACTTCGCCGAGCAATTCCGCAAACTTCGCGGCATGCTCCGCTTCTTCCAATGCGTAACGACGGAACGCCTCGCCAATCTCGGGATATCCTTCGCGATGCGCCGCGCGGCTCATTGCAAGATACATTCCGACTTCGGTGCACTCGCCGGTGAAGTTTGCGCGGAGCCCTTCGAGAATCTTCTCGTCGACGCCCTTAGCCACTCCGACAACGTGCTCGTCCGCAAATACGAGATCGCCTTTCTGCTCGACGAACTTATCCGAATCCGCTTTGCAGATCGGGCATTCGATCGGAGGCTCCGGTCCTTCATGGACGTAACCGCAAACACTGCAAACCCATTTCGCCATAATAAAAAACCTCCCAAAATACAACATCACAATTGAATATCATACGCTTGGGAGGCATTATATCATGCCGATCGTTCGTTTGTCATTAAAAAATTTTTTTACCGCATGATCGGAACGGTCGGATCTTTTTTGCAGATGTAATCGATCCAATCAAACAACTGATCGAGATCGTAATCACCGGCGTGACCGACATCCCACGGCGCGAAAAAGTCAACCGCCGCGCCGCGCGACTGCAATTTCAAAGCGAGTATCGCCGGAATTGCCAACGAAGTGTCTCGATCCGCCGCGCCGTGCCGAATTCTGAAATGTTCCGCCACTGTTGCGTTGCCGCCGATATAATTCATCGGATTCATCATCTTGATCACATTTGCATCCGCCATCGCGCCGAGTGAAGTTTCATATCTTTTCGCCGTCATCGTAAAATGTTGCGGCACGTTTTTCTCGGTACCGAACTCGTCATTTTCCGGCGAAGGATTGTTCAGATCGAGTTTGTCAAACGCCGGTGCCGCCTTCATTCGCGTCACGTAAGCCGGATATTTCGACAGATCGGCGTCCGTCACTTTCTTGCCTTTGATCGTCAACCATTCGACGCTGCTCAAATCCGCGCCGCCGTCAAGAGCCTCTTGCGCCGACTCGATGTATTTGCGTTTGATGTAGTTTTTGAAAGTGCCGTTGCCTTTGTCGTCGAGCGTAAGCGACATCCCGCTCTCGTCATGCAGATCGAGACTGTTGACGTATTCGCCGAACTCGCCTTTCAACACATTGGAAATGTCAATCTCCTGTTGCGTCATCTTCGTCGAAGTCGGAGCCTCCGAAACACTTTGACCGGTACCGAGGAAGTCGCCGAGCTTATTCTTGACTTTGTTTGCAACCTTCGACTCGATCGATTCGGCTTCCGCGCGTTTCGCTTGCCCCAAGATCGGCTCCCGCGTCGAATAGTATTCGTTCGTGCCGTTGAAAATCCATTCGTAAGCCGCATCGGCATTGTCGAGATTCGTAATCGGGCAGTAAACGCTCGCCGCAAAAATATCGTCGCCGATTCCCGCCGCGCCCAATTCCTTCAAATAGGGCTCGTAATCCGGATCATTGCCCGTCGTCGCCAACAGTGCACTCAACGCGCCGCCCGCGCTCGTGCCGTTCGAGATGATCTTTTCGGGATCGCCCGCCGGAAGATTATCGCGGTTTGCTCGGATATATCTGACTGCTGCTTTGTAATCGACGATGAACGCCGGAGCCTTGCCGACATACTCGCCGCCGACTTTGGAAGTCCGCCCGCGGATTGACGGCGTTACCACAACGCAACCTCTCGACAGCGCATATAATGACGCGTTTGCTTTACCCGTCATCGGATCTCGCTCGAGCGGTTTGAGCATCTCGCCGGGCATGTAGCCGCCCACGCCGTTCGGCATGAAAATCGGTGCCTGCTTCGCCGCGTAGCCGTTCACCGTCCGCCCGTCGATGTATGCTTTCGGAATGTAGATGTTCAACATCTGATGCGCAATGTCTTTCGGATTTTTTACATACGCAATATTCTCGAAGGCAATAAAATTGACAACCTGACTGCCGAATTTCATCGAGTACTCTTTGTACTCCGATGCATTCAAATTCAAATTGTACTCGCCGTTGACGTAATTCGACGCCGTGAAATAATTCGTCGCCGCCGCCTCGACGCGAGCCTTCGGCACTTCAATCGGCAAAGACAACGCATTGCCCGTGAGCGGCAACATCAAGACGCCTGCCGCTATCGCCGCCGCCATTAATTTCTTCCGCATTCGCAATTACCTCCTTGGTTTGAAATTCTAACACCGCACCGACCGTTTTGCAATCAAAAACTTTACAGTTTCGCCGCGAAATGGTAGGATAATGGAAGTTTTTTCATCAAGGAGGCTCGTTAATGAGTACGGATTTGCAGTTTGAAGCGGAAACGACTCCCGAGCCCGTCGAACCCGAAAAATTGTCGACGCGGCGCGAGATCAAAAAAATTTCCGCAATGGTCAAAGAACTCGTCGATCAGCAAGAACGAAATTCAAAGCAATTGACTCAAGTGCTCCGCGAGAACATCAATTTTCAAAGCCAGGTTCGGCAGGGCATGTATCGCGAGATCGAACTTCTCAAGGAGCAACAGCGCGGCGAGCAATTCACTCCGCTCTTGAAAGAAATTGCCGCCGTTTGTGTCGAATATCGGCGACTGCTCGGCGAGGAAAATCTTTCGGACAACGTCCGCCGCACTCTGCAATTGATGTTCGATCAGCTCGAAGACATTCTTGCCGATTACGGCTCCGAACTTTCGATCAGTCGCGTCGGCGAACCGCGCCGCCCTCTGCTTACGAAAATTATAAATACAATCGCGACCGGCGATCCGACTCTCCACAACACGGTTGCCAAAAGCAGACGCCCGGGAGTTGTCCGCGCGGGTTATCCGCTCTATCGCGAGTACGTCGACGTTTTTGTTTACGACGAGTCGCTTGCCGCCGCGAAATCCGATCAAATCAGAAACGATTAATACATTGGAGGCTATATTTATATGAGTACATACGGAATCGATCTCGGAACCACATATTCCTGCATCGCCAGACTTGACGCCAACGGCAATCCCGAAGTCATTCGCAACAACGAAGACAATTCCAACACGCTCGCGTCGGTTGTTTTTTTCGAGAATGAAAACAATGTCATCGTGGGGCAGGCGGCGAAGGAAAATATCGAAACGGACGGCAATCGCGTGGTGCAGTTCGTCAAGCGCGAGATCGGTAAAGCCGACGGGCGGACGTATGATTTCGACGGCAAATCCTACACGCCGGTTGAGATCAGCGCGTTGATCCTCGCGCGTTTGAAAAACATCGTCGAATCGCAGGGCGGCACGATTGACAATGTCGTGATCACCGTTCCGGCGTATTTCGGATTGGAAGAACGTTCCGCCACGAAACAGGCGGGCGAATTGGCGGGTTTGAATGTTCTCTCGCTGATCAACGAGCCGACGGCGGCGGCATTGAGTTATTGCGCGCGTCAATTTCAGGAAGATCGGACGATCCTTGTTTACGATCTCGGCGGCGGCACTTTCGACGTGACGGTGATCAAAATGTCGATGACGCCGAATGATCAGAGCGGCGACGTGCAGAAAATTACCGTGCTGGCGACGGGCGGCGACGACAAACTCGGCGGCAAGGATTGGGATGATCGGCTGTTCAATTACATTTTGACGGCGTGTTGCGACGAAAACGGTTTGACGACGGAAGAGATCGAAGCCGAAACGCGGCAGGACATTCGCTCGAAAGTTGAAGAAGCGAAGCGGAAGTTATCGCAAAAAGAAACGACGAAAGTACGCATCGATGTCAACGGCGAGCGCACGGAAGTCGTGATCACTCGGAAAGATTTCGAGCGTTTGACGGCGGATAAAGTCGGGCAGACGATGAATTTCGTCGAGTCGACGCTGGAGAAGGTTCCGGACGTGCAAATCGACACCGTACTTTTGGTGGGCGGCTCGACGTACATGCCGATGATCAAAAAAGCCGTCGAAGAAAAATTCCCCGGCAAAGTGCAGCAACACGATCCGGATCAGGCGGTAGCGAAAGGCGCGGCGATTTACGCGTCGATGCTCGGCGTCTCGGTCGAGGGCGTTTCGTCCGACACGGTTGATTCGGAGAAGAAATCGGACGGCGAGCCGGTTGAAGACAAGCGCGCGGAGTTGGCGGCGAAGTTTACGGTTGAAGATCAAACGCCGCGCTCGTTCGGACCGGGCGTCGTCGATACCAAGGGCAATAAAAACACGTACATTCTCGAAAACTTCATCAAGATCGGCGAGAAGATGCCGGCGGTGGCGTCGAGAACGTATTATCCGATCGAAGACAATCAAGAACGGGTGCGGTTGCGCGCGTTTGAAAACATGTCGACCGAAGACGCGCTGATTCCGAGCGTCGATGAAGAAGGCAATCCGCAACCGACGGATCCCGCGCACGGCGTCAAACTTCTCGGCGAGTTGGTCGTCAATCTGCCGCCGAACACTCCGAAAACGACGAAGATCGAAGTCACTTTCAAAGTCGATGCCTCGGGCGTGCATGTCGAGGCGGTCAACACGGCGACGGGCGATAAGTTCGAGACATTTTTGCGGACGGCGTCGGATATCGACATCGACAAATCGGCGGTGCATCAATTGCGCATCTCGTCCGACTGATTGAAAATCGCCGCGCGGATATTTTTAAAAGTGTCGCGAGTTTCGTCGACACATTTTTTTTACAATGAGGAGGAGCATCATGGATTTTCTTCACGGCATAATCAATACGATTAACGATTTCCTCTGGACTTACATCATCATTGCCTCGCTCATCGGCTCCGGCATTGTCTACACCATCCGAACGAAATTTGTTCAGCTCCGATTGCTTCGCGAGATGTTTCGACTCATCACTTCGTCCGCCGGTACAAAGACGAGCGGCAAATAAATCAGCGGCTTTCAGGCATTTTGCGTGGGAACCGCCGCTCGCGTCGGCACGGGTAACATTGCCGGAGTTGCCATCGCCATTGTTCTCGGCGGTCCCGGTGCCGTCTTTTGGATGTGGGTCATCGCCTTCCTCGGCAGTGCCACCGGTTTTGTCGAAAGTACTCTCGCGCAAATCTACAAACTGCCGCGCGGAGACGGAGCATTTCATGGCGGTCCGGCATATTACATCAAAAATGTACTCGGTCAACCCGGCGTCGCAAAACTCTTCGCCGTTCTGCTCTCCGTGACCTTCGCGCTGATTTACAATTCCGTGCAGGCGAATACCATCGTGCTGTCCGTGCAAAAAGCTTTCGATATCGAACCGCAAATTACCGCCGCCGTTCTGGTTTTGCTTACCGCAACGGTAATTTTCGGCGGCATGCATCGCATTGCAAAACTTACCGAGTTCCTCGTTCCGATCATGGCGGGCTTGTATCTCCTTGCCGCGTTTATCGTCATTCTCCTCAACATCGACAAAGTTCCGGCAATGTTCGCGCTCATCATTCACGACGCATTTCAACCGCAAGCCGCCGTCGCGGGAGGATTTTCTGCCGTATTTATGACGGGCGTGCGGCGCGGCTTGTTTTCAAACGAAGCGGGCGAAGGTTCCGTGCCGAATGCGGCGGCAACCGCCGGAGGACTTCATCCCGTGCGGCAGGGACTCATTCAAGCCTTCGGCGTCTATGTCGACACGTGGTTTGTCTGCTCCGCCACCGCCTTCATCATTCTGCTGTCCGATCAATATGTCATCGGAGGAGATTTGAAAGGCGTCGCGCTCGTGCAGGAGTCGCTCGCAAACATTTTTGGCGCAATCGCTCCTTCCGCACTCGCTTTGGTTGTTTTCATGTTTGCCTTCAGCTCCATCGTCGGCAATTACTACTACGGCGAGATCAACGTTGCGTTTTTCGAGGGCGATGAGTCCGGCATTCTTCCGAGCGTCATTGCAAAAAATGCCGTCACCATATTCCGCGTGCTCGTCCTCGGAATGATCGTCTTCGGTTCGTTTGCCGAACTCTCGCTCGTTTGGGACAGTGCCGATCTGTTCATGGGCTTTCTGTGTTTGACAAATCTCTACGCCCTTGCGCGGCTCGGCAAATTCTCTTTCATCGCGCTCGACGATTATGTCAATCAAAAACGGAAAGGCATTGCGGAACCGATTTTCGATCCCGCCTGCCTTCCCGATCAAAAGGGCATTCATGCTTGGAAGAATTAATCGACTTTGATGTCGGCGAATATCACCGGCAATTTTTCAATCAGAATTTCGTAAATCCGAAGCGCAACCTCTCGCATCTGAGGATGCGCTTTTTTGTCTGTCCGCAATCGGAGGAAATGTCGCCACTCGCGCAAATTCATCGTCACGAAGATTTCCGTCTTCAGCGAATTCGGCAGGATCGACCGCGCTTCCTGCGGCGTTGCTCCGGCCGAGATCATTTCGAGATACGTCTTTTCGATCGTCGACATGATCTCGAGCCAGCGGCGATAATTTCGATCATCTTTTTGCCAAAAGCACGGGCGTATAAATGTCAATTCACCGCCGAATTTGCCGCCCGCATAATTGCAATAGCGCGTGCTCTCCTGACTGTAACTCGCAATCCGATGCCGGACGAGTTCATGCGAAACGCCGCGATCGCAGATCACTTTAAACGTAACACTCGCATGTTCCAACACCGATTCATGACCGCGCGCAATGATGTTTCGGATCAATTTTTCCGCACTGCCTTCGGATATTCGATCTTCGCTCTTGTAGCAGACGCGCCCCGCGCGCTCGATTAAATTCATCACGCGCGTCGGTTCAAGCTCGCTTTCCAAACTTACACTCGCATCAATAATTTTCATCGGATAACCGCCTTACTCTTTCGATTGCTTCCGCGCCGCGAACGTTAATTCATTCATCGACGGCTTGAATGTCTCTTGCAATTGATCGAAATTGAGATCGATCGCCGCATCCGTCGACAGAATTTCCGACAGTTCATCCGTTGCCGAATCCTGCTCGAACCAATATTGCTCCGACGTCGACGCAAATTGCTCTTCATCTTCCGCGCCGAGATCGTCTTCATCGACAACCGTAATTCCCGTCAAGCCGTATATCGCCGCATTCTTCAGCGTCAAACTGCCGGTGCCGAACGCATACACGATGTCATTGCCGCTCACGCGCGAAGAAGTGATCCTGACATCGCGCAATGCAATTTGATCTTCCGACGCCGTGTAATTGTAAATCACGTCCGAGCCGCCGCTGTAAACGAAAACGTCCGCGCCGCTTCCACCATAAAGTTTGTCGTTGCCGAGCCCGCCGTGCAATGTCGAGCCGCCGCTGCCCGCGCGGAGCTCATTCGCCTTGTCGTCGCCGTTCAGTTCAATTTCTTCGCCGTATTTCGATGCATTGATCTCTTTCAGATTGTTGGAATAATCTTCGATGTTGAAGACATTGCCGTTTTCTTCGAGATCGGCATTTGCGCTTATCGTCAATCGAGTCTTGCTCGAATTGTAAGAAACGCCGTCAGGCAATTCCTTTCCGTAAGTGAATGCTTCTTCCGAACCGTCAACGACGACTTCGATGACGCCGCTCGGATTTACCAACGTCAATTTCTTCGAGCCGACCGTGATCACCGTGTTTTTGCCGCTGTCTTTGAACATCGATCTGTCAATGTCGCTGACGCCGACCAATCGAATTGTATCGCCTTCGCCGTAATTGAAAATGCGATCGCTGCCCTCGCCCTCGTTGTAAACGAAAACGTCCGCGCCTTCGCCGCCGTACAATTTATCCGAACCTTCGCCGCCGTCGAGTGAACCGCCGCCGCTTCCGGCGTATATTTCATTCGCCTTGTCGTTGCCCGTAATATTCAATTCATCGGTGTATTGCCGCGCGTCCAATGTAATCAATTCATTGCTGAATTCATTCATGTCAATCGTGTTGTCCTCAAATTCCGCGCCGTCACGGATCGTCAATTTCGTTTTGTCACTGCTGTAAACCGCGCCTTCCGGCAAATTCTCGCCGTACGTCGCCAACTCCTCGCCGTCTTCTCCGATAACAGTGATTTGCCCCTTCGGATTTACAAACGTCAATTTCTCCGTGCCGAGTGTCAAAATCACATTCGATCCGCTGTCACGGAAATCGTTGCGAGAGATCGTGCCGACGTCTTGCAATTGAATCACATCGCCCTGATTGCCGTCGTAATTGTAAATGTGATCGTTGCCGTCACCGTCTTTATGAACGAAAACATCCGCGCCGCTTCCGCCGTAAAGTTTATCGGCTCCCGCGCCGCCGTCGAGCGTCGAACCGCCGCTGCCCGCGCGCAAAACATTCGTCTTGGAGTTGCCTGTCAACATCAATTCTTCGCCGTAAGCACTGCCGTCAATATCTTTGATATTGCTCGACAACGTCTCCATGTCGAATTCATTGCCGAACTCCGACAAATCCGCATTCGCGCCGATCGTCAATTTCGTTTTGGAACCGTTGTAAGAAACTCCGCGCGGAAGTGTCGTGCCGTAAGTCGACAGCGTATTTCCGCCGTCGTCGGTCACAATGATCGCGCCCTGCGGATTGACAAACGTCAAGCGATTGCTTCCGATCGTCAAGATCGTATTCTTGCCGCTGTCGCGGAAATCGCTGCGCTCCACGCTTGTCACGCCGCGCAATTGTACTACGTCTGCATTTTCCTCATTCGTGCTGTCGTAATTGTAAATACGCTCGTTGCCCTCGCCGTAAGTATAAACGAAAGTATCGGCACCCGCGCCGCCGTACAATTGATCATTGCCTTCTCCGCCGTCGAGTGTCGAGCCCGCCGTGCCCGCATACAGATCATTTGCTTTGTCGTTGCCCGTCAATGCCAATTCGCCTTCGTATGCGGACGCATCTATGTCGCGGAGCGTCGATACGTAATTGTCTACCGATAATGCCGGTTCTTCCAAATCCGCATTTGCCGCCACGAACAATTTCGTCTTGCCCGTGTTGTAAGTCAAGCCGCTCGGCAAATTCTCATTGTATGTCAACAACTCCAACTCGTTTTCGTCGATGATTCGGAGTTGCCCGACCGCGTCAACCAGCGTCAATTGTTCACTGCCGATTGAT
>CALGGX010000426.1 GCA_937916025.1 uncultured Selenomonadales bacterium | reverse complement strand
TGCCCCGCGCCCGCCATTGCCAATATCGGCAACAGGATCGTCACGCCGTATTGCCCGATCAAATCGACGTGAATCGGCGTCATTGCCTGATGCACTCCGATCATGACCATCGGCAACCACAAACCCGCAATGATGAAGCCGACAACCGCGCCGCCGGATTGTATTGCGCTCGTCGCCAGAGTCCCGATCGTCTCCGAGATCATCCCGCCGAGCGGTTGCAATACAAAAATCGCCGCCGCACCTGCCGTCAAGAATGTCAGCAACGGCGTCACGAACAGATCGAACATTTCCGGAATGATTTTATGCAATTTCTTTTCGACAAACGCGCCGAGTCCCGCCACGAGGATCACGGAAATTACGCCGCCGCGCCCGGGCACCAACGCCTCGCCGGAGATTATCACATCACTCAATGCCGGATGGCTGATTAACGCCGCCAAAATGCCGCCGAGAATCGGCGTGCCGTCGAATTCCTTCGCCGCATTGAAGCCGACAAACAAATTCATTCCCCAAAACACGGTGTTGCCTGCAACGATTAAGAGTTTGATCGGCGATTGATCGGCAAGCGTCGGATCGATTTTGATCGCCAGACCGACGCAACCGGTGATCAATCCGCACGCAATAAAGCCCGGGATCAACGGCAAAAAAATACTCGCGATGCGCTTGAAAAACAATTTCACGGGCGTCGCGTTTTTTGCTTTGATCTCCGCGCGGAGTTTTTGACCGTCGCCGATTTTCGCCGTCGTGTCGACTTTCGACAGAATTTCTTTGACTTCATTCGTCACGGTCGTTGCGCGTCCCGGACCGAGAATGATCTGAAGTTCGTCGCCGTCTTCGTTGATGCCGAGCACGCCGTCGACTGCCTTCAGCCGATCGAGCATCGACTGCTCCCGACGCGCAAGATGCACCCGGAGCCGCGTCATGCAATTCGTTGCGCTCAGAATATTTGACGGCTCCAAAATCTTGACAATCTCGCCGGCCGGTGTTTTGTTTGTCATTAAATTACGTCACTCCGTTTGTACGTTCAGAAATATTTCCTGCACATCCGCTCGAGCATTGCCAGATACCACGCCGCGCGGCGAAAATTGTTGAACATCAGCGAAGTTTTGATGTTTACCCGCACGGCATCGATCAAATCAATTCGATTGAGTGTATCGCTCAAGCTGAACTCGCCGCGCTGATTGAAGAGAATTTTTTTATACATTTTTTCGCGCGTCAAATATTTGCGCTCCAATTGCGCGAGCAGTTGTTCGATCAATTCTGTTTGATTGCGCAACCGCCGTTCGTTTATATCCTCGCCTTCATCGATTTCGTATTCTTCCACAACATCAGCTCCTGACTTCCATTTTCCGAGTCAATTCTTCGAGCACACGAACATCCTGCTCCGTCAACATCGAATATTGATCGAGCGTCGCCTTCGTCAAGCCGTTGTATGCGTCGATGCGCTCGACGAGTTTTTCCGTTTCCGCCGCCAGTCCTTTCAATTGTTCGCCGAATTCGGTCAGAGATTTGTTGAATTGCGTTGACATACTCGCCATGTTTTTGCTTACGCCTTCGAGCACTTCATCAACCGATTTCGAGTTTTCGACGATCGTCTCATGAATTTTTTCGACATTGTCGAGAGTTTCGAGTTTTTCGAGCTTCTCATTGATGCGATCGCTCACTTCAGCCATGTGCACCAAGTCTTTCGTGCCCGGCGGGTTTTTCATCAATTGCCCCATTACCTGCACGATTTTGACGCCCGTCGCCACGATTGAATGCAAGCCTTCGAGTTTTTCGAGCAGCTTTTCGTTCTGCTCCGCCAATATCGTAAATTTATCGCTGACGGCTTGAATTTCTTTTACGAGTGACTCGACGTTTTCATGCGACTGCTCGGTTTGATTGTCGAGCCGCGCGGGAATTTTTTCAAGCTCCAACGTAATGTACTTATGCGATTCGACGAGTGACTCGAGCAGAGTTTTGAGTTCTTCATTGTCCGGCTCATCCCGATTTAAATTTTCCAAGCCGCTCAATTTTTTTGTCATATTCTCGAGCAAACGGGTCTGTTTTTCGAGCAGATCAATCTGTTCGCCGCTGAGTTTTGAGCGCAATTGCTGAAATTGCACCTCGAGCCGCTGATGATTGTCTTCGGCTTCCAATGCCGCCTGCATGATCGTCTTCTTCATCATGAAAGCCGCAATCAATGCGCAAACCGCCGCCGCGCCGAGCCCCGCGCCGAAGCCCGCCAATTCATCCAATTTCAACAACGACATAATGCTCAAAAGCGAAAAGAACAGTGCCGCCGCCGCCGATGTCTCTCGTCCGTTCATTTTACCAACCCTTCCATTTTACTGATCCGATTCGCCG
>CALGGX010000425.1 GCA_937916025.1 uncultured Selenomonadales bacterium | reverse complement strand
TTATGCGTTACGAATTACGAATTACGAATTGCCTTTAGGAGGAATAATTCAGATGGTTGATATCGAAAAACCGAAAATCGAAGTGTCGGAGCTCAGCGAAGACGGACGCTACGGAAAATTCGTTTGCGAGCCGCTCGAGCGCGGCTACGGACATACGATCGGCAACAGCCTGCGTCGAATGCTTCTCTCTTCCCTCGAAGGCGCGGCAGTGACTTCAATCAAAATCGACGGTGTTCTGCATGAGTTTTCGACAATTCCCGGCGTTCGGGACGACGTGACGAACATCGTGCTCAACATCAAGCAATTGTGTTTGCGAATGACATGCGAGGAGTCGAAAATCATTACAATCGACGTGGAAGGCGAGCGCGAAGTTACGGGCGCGGATATCATTTGCGACCCGGACGTCGAAGTTCTCAATACCGATCTCCACATTGCAACGCTGAATGAACTCGGCAAACTGCATATCGAAATGAAGGTTGAGCACGGACGCGGTTACGTTCCGGCAGAGAAGAACAAAAATCCCGACGATGCAATCGGAACAATTCCGATCGACTCGCTGTTCAGCCCGGTCGAGCGCGTCAAGTATGAAGTTCATGACACACGCGTCGGAAATGTCATGGATTATGACAAACTGATTCTCGAAGTGTGGACGAACGGCGCGCTCAAGCCGGAAGAGGCGATCTCGAAGGCAGCAGGCATTCTCGTCATGCATTTGAAGTTGTTCCAGAACATGGACGGCTTGCCGGAAGAAGTCGAAGAAGAACAGCCGGCATTTGTGGAAGAATCCGCCGATGAGACAGAGAAGACGCTCGAAATGACGATTGAAGACCTCGATCTGTCGGTACGCTCGTTCAACTGTTTGAAGCGCGCGGGAATTACGACTGTTGCCGATCTCGTCGAGAAATCGGAAGATGAAATGATGCGCGTGCGCAATCTCGGGCGCAAGTCGTTGGATGAAGTCAAGAAAAAGCTCGACGAACTTCACTTGAGTTTGCGGCAGGTCGAAGAAATTTAATCGACAATCACGGAAAGGAGAAGGCTAATGAGTCACAGGAAACTCGGCAGAAATTCCGGCGCGCGCCGGGCATTGATAAAGAGTCTGCTGATCGCGTTTTTCACTTATGAGCGCATTGAAACGACGGAAGCTCGCGCAAAAGAGTTGCGTAAATTTGCCGAAAAACTGATCACGCTGTCGAAAAAAGGAGATCTTGCGGCGCGTCGGCAAGCGATTGCAATGACGGGCAATGACAAGATCGTGCATAAAATTTTCGAGGAGATGCCGGAAAAATATTCGGATCGGGCGAGCGGCTACACTCGGATCGTCAAACTCAGTCCGCGTCAGGGCGATGCGGCTCCGATGGTTCTCTTCGAGCTCGTGTAATAAAAATCTCCGAAAGGATCGCTGTCCTTTCGATAAAAGAACCGCTGTTCAGAAATGACGGCGGTTTTTTTGTTGTCTTCAATCGCTTGACGCATAAATATCGCTGTATTACAATTACGAAAAAAAAAAAACGAACAGGCGTAAATGAATATGAATGCCACAAAAATTTTTCGAGTTTCGATCGCCGTTCGCGCGGCATTTTTGATTTGTTTGATTTCAATGTTTGCGATGTCGGTTTCGGCTGTGATCAAAATCATCGAGGCGGACGGTTATGCGGTCATGGGCGACGGTCCGGAAGAAAATCCGATTGTTGCGCAAGAACGCGCGCGCACTGCCGCAAAACGTGCCGCGAGCGAAAAGGCGGGCGTCTACGTCGAGAGTTTGTCGGAAGTTCGGAACGGGAAATTGACGAAGGACACGGTTCGGACGATCGCGGCGAATGTTTTGGAGATCAAAAGTGCTCCGATCACGACCGAGATTTTGGGCGGCGTTGCCGTCAAGTACAATTGCCATATCACGGTTGTCGTCGACACCGACATCGTTACGGCGCAATTTTCCAAGGGCAGAGAAAAGCTCGAGGACGCCGTCAAACTCAATCAGGATCAGGCGAAATACACCGCGCAGAACGATGCCGAGCTCGCCGAGCTGAAGGAAAAATTCAAGCGCGCGTCCGAATCCGAAAAAATCGAGATCAACAAAGAAGTCAAGCGCAACGAAGAGAAATTTACGGCGACGCAATTGAACGACAGAGGCGTGATGCGATATCAGCGCGACGATCTCGACGGCGCGACGGAGTTTTTCAATCGGGCAATCAAAACAGATCCGCTGTATTCGGCTCCGTGGAGCGGGCTCGGTTGGATACATTTCGATCGCGGCGAATACGATGCGGCGATTGACTGTTTTCAAAAAGCGATCGATCTTTTTGCCGATTTTGCGCCGGCATGGAACGGGCTCGGGTGCTCTTACAATTACAAGGGCACGAACGAGCGCAAGCCCGAGTATCATCGCAAGGCGATTGAATACTGTCGAAAGGCGACGGAGCTCGATCATTCTTACGCCGCGCCGTGGAATAATCTCGGCTACGCTTATGACAAATTGCAGGAATATGACAAGGCGATCGAGTGCTACAACAAAGGCATTTCGCTTGACGCAAAAGATCCCGTGCCGCCGAGCAATCTCGGCAACGTTTACGAACATCTCGGCGATTCCGCGCGGGCGATCGAGTATTATCGCAAGTCGATTGCGCTCGACGAGAATTATGCAAAGGCGCGAAACAATCTCGGCTATGCATACAATCACATCGACGAGATCGACAAGGCGATCGAGAGTTTCAACAAGGCGATTGAACTTGACGGCAATTATGCGGAGCCTTGGAACGGACTCGGATACGCTTACAACTTCAGAAAAGAGTACAAGCGCGCGGCAGAATGCTGCCAAAAAGCGGTTAAAATCGATCCGAAATATGCCAATGCATGGAATAATCTCGGCTACGCTTACGGCGGACTCGGCAATTTCAAAAAGTCGTACGAGGCGTATAAGAAGGCGGTCGCGCTCGATCCGGATGTTGAATTGTATCGGAAAAATCTCGAGGCGGCTCAAAAACGATTGTAACTCAAAAAAATCATATCGTGGGAGGTTGATCAACAGATGGTTTGCAAAAAACGTGCGATCATCCGTGCAATTCGGCGAGCGAGATTTGTATTGCCGACGGCACTGATGATGAGCGTATGGTTGCCGCCGGGCTCGGCAGCCGAAACAACGAACGTCGAGCCGGAAGAATTGCCGACGGAAGTCGAAGCGGAAGTGAATGAAGACAGCTTGCGGTATCTCCTGCTCGAGGATACATTCGTCACAGCCGAGCGCATTCCGACAAAGCGGTTGAGTACTCCGGCGGAAGTATCGGTAATAACGGCGGCGGAGATCGACGCCAATCATTATCAATCGGTTGAAGAGGCATTATCGCATGTCAACGGCATGGTGCTTAACTTCATCAACGGCTCCGATCGCGTGCTGATGCTTGTCGACGGTCGCCGAACTTTCATGAATCCGCCCATGAAGGCGATCGAGCGCATTGAGATCGTCAAGGGCGGAGGTTCTGCGTTGTACGGTTCGGACGCGGTCGGCGGCGTCATCAACATCATTACCAAGCGCGGCGATCACAACGAGACGACTGTCGACATCAACACCGGCTCGTGGCATCGGCATCACTACGACATAACCAATCAAGGCAACGACGGGCGGCTCGGTTGGTTTATCGCGGCAGGCATCGGCAAAAGCCAACCGTACAATTCAAAAGGCGGCACCGACGTCAAGCGCGGCGATTATGACGAGGATTATGTAAGTCTTCGGCTGGATCATCGTTTCGACGATCGAAATTCGCTGACGTTTGACATAATGCATTACGCGAATAAGTCAAACAGATATGCGCGCCGTCCGAATGATTGGGATTTTCCCGCCGATTACACGTCGAAATACGAATTGGAAAATCAAGTTTCCTTGGCGTATAACTTCAAAGAAGGCACTTCGACGCCGGGCTTTTTCCGATACTTCAACAATTACGCCGACGTTGACACGCGGCTCTGGGGTAAAGGCAATTCGCGATTGCAGGGCGTCGATTATCAGAACGGTTGGGAGCTCGGTCGGCACAAGATCATTGTCGGTGCGGAATGGCATCAATCCGCCGACGAGCACGAGCGTTTCGACGGCAAGAAGAAAATCCTCAATTCGGCGTATTATCTGCAGGATACGATCGACATGGGCAAAAAGTGGACGGTAATTCCCGGGACGCGTGTCGATCACAACAGTCAGTTCGGCAGTCAATGGTCGCCGAAAATCGCCGCGAATTATTCTCCGGATGACGCGACGAAGTTCTACGCGTCGTGGGGAAGGGTTTATCAAGCTCCTTCCGCGCGGCAATTGTACACGAATTGGGGCACGTCGATGCGCTCGGACGAGTTGATCCCGTACTACTATCAGAATTGGCGCGGCGACAGCAATTTGTGTCCGGAGAGCGGT
>CALGGX010000424.1 GCA_937916025.1 uncultured Selenomonadales bacterium | reverse complement strand
ACATGGTTTTATTTGGCGGCAAAACTTAGGTTGGTTTATTGAAAAATATGCCAAATGGGCAGCTTACGAAGCCGAAGAAAAGGGCGTTTTGATTGCATACGGTTCTATTTACGGACACACGCAAAATGCGGTAGAAATTTTGGCTCTCAAATTAGCCGAGCGCGGTGTTAAAAATATCAAAATGCACGATGTTTCGGTTACGCATGCGTCATATATCGTGGCTGATGCGTTTAAGTTCGGCACTTTGGTGTTTGCGGCTGCCACATATAACGGCGGTATTTTTACACCGATGGATAATCTGTTGCGCGATTTAACGGCACATAATTTGCAAAATCGCCGTGTGGCCACGCTTGATAACGGCACATGGGGGGCACTGGCCGGCAAGCAAATGCGCGAAGAAATCGCTAAATGGAAAAATTGCAGTTTTATTGAGCCGCATATTTCCATTAAATCAGCGCTGACCGATACCCAACAAGGCGATTTGGAGGCTTTGGCCGATGCCATTGCAGCGGAAATGTAACAGGTTTTGTGCGGTCAATAAAAAAAGCCGTCCTTTATCGGGACGGCATTTTTTATGGTTCAAACCGGTCAGATTATAAATCTAGGCGCGGTTCTCCGGAACCTGCAGAACGACCTTTGGCCGCCCGCTTCGCCGGTGCTTTTTTAGATGTTGCGGCTTTAGCTACCGGTATTTTTTTAGCCGGAGTTGCCGATGTTTTTTTAGCCGGAGCGGCCGGTCTGATTGTCGGCTTAGCAGCCGGTTTGGCTTCAACTTTCGGTGCAGCGGCTTTCAAAGCGGCAACTTTCGGCGCCAACGCGCTTTGAATGTTACAAGAACAATTGCAACACAAATCGCATATACCGGCCAACAGACCGGCCAAAGACGGTGCTAATAAAAACAGCCACAGCTGATGTAAAGCGGTGCCGCCGGCCATAATCGCCGGACCGAAACTGCGCGCCGGATTAACCGAAACGCCGGTAATCGGCATACCCAAAATGTGAATGGCCGCTAAAGTTAAACCAATCACCACGCCGGTAATTTTTAAATCACAAGCGGTGGTTTTCAGCACAACTTTTACAAAAATAAAGGTGGCAATAAATTCAAACCAAAAGGCCGAACCGGTGCTGTATTGACCGGCATATTCATTGCCCCAGCCGTTTTGCCCGAGCCAAGTCCGAACCCGATCCGAAACATTCATCGGCTGCAGGATCAATCGCGCGATTGACGCCGTGATCTCGTCCGATAAAATCTCGCACATCAGCGCGCCGCCCATTCCCGCCATGCAAACCGCATCGACTTCACCCGCGCGGAGAACTTTCAATCCGTCGCCGAGTCGTGTTTCGATCTGTTTTGAAAGTCCGGCATCGGCAATATTTTTTCGAGCGGCGTCGAGCGGCCCGGCATTGAGATCGGCGGCAATCACATGCGTCGCGCGTCCGCTCGCAATCAATTCGATCGCCAATTGCGCGTGATCGGTTCCGATATCCGCAACACGACTTCCGCGCGGAACGAACTCCGCAATCGATCGAAGGCGCGCGTCCAATCGCATTGTCATTTCAGTTGCGGCGAGCCCGTCATGCCGAGTGCCTGAAACAAGCCGAGCAAACCTTTCGCCGCCACGTCGTTGACGATCTTGCCGTCATCGTTGAAGCAGTAGAAATTCATGCAGCTGAACGAGAACTTCTTGCCGGTCGGCGGCGTGCCCATGAAAACGCCGTCGTGCGTGCCCGAGCAAATCCAACTCACCGCAACCTTGTCGTCTTCAATCGCCGTGTCGACAATCTCCCAGTGAATATCCGAAAAACTCCGCCGCATGAAGTCGACGACCGAGAGATAACCCGCGCCGCCGTACAATTTTTCTTTCGAAACGAGGCTCGCAAACTCCGCTTTCGGATCGATCAACTCTTCCGCCAATTCCTTGTCGTTCGTATTGATGCAATCGCAAAAACGCTCAATCGCGCGTCGATTGCGCTCAATTTTGTCACTCATATCAAATCCTCCAATCAATATTCTTAATGCGTAATGCGTAATGAATAATTAGGAATGCGGAATTAGGAATTTTTAATTACGAATTACGAATTACATCGGCGGCATGCGACGCGGCTGATTGTTTTGCTGTTGCGTCTTTTTCGCTTCCGCCGCGTAGCTGATCGAAACTTCATCGCCGTCGAGCAACGAGCCGCTCTTGACTGTGATCTCGACATATTCCTCGCCGTAGAGCCCGACCGTCACGTAAATTTTCTCCGCCACGTCCGACTTCGTCTTGTCGTCATGCGTGATCTTCTCGACATACGAACCCTGATTATCCGTCTTCAGCGAAGCAATCGGAACGCACAACGCGTTTTTCACCTCGCCGACAATTATGTCGAGACGCGCCGTCATTGCCGGTAACAATTTATTGCCCGGATCGGGAGCCGCCAGCGTCACGTAATAATATATCACGGCATTTGAGCTCGTCGACGACGACGACTTGTCGACATCCCACGAATTCGCCGTGTCCGTTTGCGATATCTTCGTGACGTACGCGTCGAATTTTTCTTCCGGATACGCATCGACGGTAAAAGTCGCCGCCTCATCCACGCGCACCGAGCCGATATCCGTTTCATCAACTTTCGCCTTGATTTGCTTCTCGCTCAAATCCGCTATGCGCATGATCACAGTCGGATTATCCGAGCCCTGCGTTGCCATCGAACCCGCCGTCTTCGGCTCCCCGACGACCACGCCGTCCATCGGCGCGGTGATCACTGTTTCCGCCACGTCCGATTCAGTTTCTTCGAGCAGAGACTTCGCCGTGTCATATTCATACTCCGCGTCTTCGAGCTCCTCGCGCGACTTCGCGCCGATATCGTACAGCCGTTTGATCCGAGTCAATTTCTGCTCCGCATTCGTCAATCGGAAGCGCGCCTGATCGCGTTTCGCCTCGAAATCCTTGCCGTCGAGGATCGCAACCGTCTGCCCCGCGCGCACTTCATCATTCTCTTCAACGAGTACTTCTTTGATGCGCGCCGTGATTTTGCTCGAAACTTCGACGCTGTCTCGCGGCTGTACCGTGCCCGTCGCCGATACGGTCTTGATCAAATCCATTCGCATCACCGGCGATGTGTCGTACGTCTTGACTTCCGCCGCTTCCTGCTGTTGATCGTAGTAATAATATCCGCCCGCCGCCGCCGCTATCAGCATCAGCACGAGCAATATTTTCAACTTCATCGGGTGCCGCCTTTCATTTCAAAACTTTCTTCAACGCGCCGAGCAATTGCTCCATGTCAATCGGCTTGGCAATGTGATCATTCATGCCCGCCGCCAATGCCGCCTCTTTGTCTTCTTTGAAGGCATTTGCCGTCATTGCCAAGATCGGAATCGCCGCCAATTTCGGATTTTCAAGCGCGCGGATCGCTCGCGCCGCATCGTAGCCGTTCATTCGCGGCATTTGAATATCCATCAGCACCGCATCGTAATATCCGGGGTCGGATTTTTTTACCATCTCGACCGCTTCATCGCCGTCCGTCGCCTGCTCGACAACAAAACCGTTCATTTCGAGCAACATCGTCGCGATCTCGCGATTGACCGGCATGTCGTCCACCAACAACAGTCGCCGCCCTCCGAAGTCGGTCGTTTCTTCGATCGGATCTTCGGTTTCTTTTTCGGTAAAGCCGGAGACATTCAACACGCGCTCGAGAATATTGTGCAACTCCGATATGAAGATCGGCTTGTTGCAAAAACCGCTGATGCCTGCCGCGATTGCTTCATCGCGAATTGCAGGCCAGTCATACGCCGTCATCAGCAAAATCGGAATGTTTTCGCCGACGGTCGATCGAATTTGCCCGGCGACTTCCACGCCGTTCAGATCGCGCAATCGCCAATCGATGATGAACAGATCGAATTTGTCGTCGAGCTCGAGTGCCTGTTTCGCGCGTAAGACCGCTTCCTTTCCGGACAATGTCCACTCCGCGCGGAGCCCCATCCGGTTCAGCATCTTCGTCGTCGAATCGCAAATGTTGAAATCGTCATCGACCACCAACGCATGAAATTCGTCCGGTTCGGCAATTTTTAAATCCTCGACCGCGCTGTCTTCCTGCAATCGGAATTTGACATGCACAATAAACTCCGTGCCCTTGCCCTGCTCGGTTTCGACATCGATCGTGCCGTTCATCAAGTCGACGATGCGTTTTGTGATCGCCATGCCCAGCCCCGTGCCTTGAATGCCGCTCGTCGTCGAGTTCTGCTCGCGCTCGAAGGCGTCAAACACTTTCGCCGCAAATTCTTTCGACATGCCCATGCCGTTGTCTTTGACACTGATGGCATACATTGCATAACCGTCGGGCGCACCGTCTTTTTCTGTCACGCGCACAAAAATCTTGCCGCCGCTTGGTGTGTATTTTATCGAGTTGCTCAGCAAATTCAGCAATACTTGATTTAGTCGCAATCGATCGCAATAAATGTGCTCATGCGTGACGTTCATCGTATCCATGAACAACTCTTGCTGCTTCGCCTCGACCTGCCCGATTATGATCGTGCTCAAATCATGCAGAATTTCAGGCAACGAACACGGCGTTTCATCAATTTCGATCTTGCCGCTCTCGATCCGACTCATCTCGAGCACGTCGTTGATCAAACTCAACAAATGACTGCTCGACGCTTGTATTTTCGTCAAATACTCCTTCATTTTGTGCGCATTGTCGGTATCGGTAAGCGCAAGGTTGGTGAAGCCGATTATCGCATTCATCGGCGTGCGGATGTCGTGCGACATATTCGACAGAAACGTCGTCTTGGCGAGATTTTGCGCGGTGGCGATCTCTTTTTCCGACTTCAGTGCTTTGTTTCGATCGCGCATCAGCAGATCGGTGTAATGGATATACACAAACAGATCGGCGAGCACCAAACCGTAAACTCGGAGCGGAATTCGCCATTGCAGACTCGACAGAGGACCGATAATGATGTAGCAGAGCGGAAAGACGACGGTCGTTTGAAGTTCTTCGATTGGAATTTGTTTTCGGATTTTATGATTATGCCACATGTAAGAAACGAGTGCCGAGAGAGGATAACCGAGATTGATCAAAATCATCATCGGCCACAGCGGACCGTTGCTGACGACGACATCTTTGCCGACCGTGAAATACGCGCCCGTCCACGGCGAAGAAAACAGCAATGTCAAACTGATCAGCAACGGCACCTCGAAGTAGATTTGATGTCGATGTTTTTCAAACCACTCGGATTTTTGATACAGCTCGAGGTAAACAAAGACGAGATAGCCGCAATATCCGTACAATGCAAAATTGACGACGTTTGCGAGATAATAAGAAGTTTGAGTGTGCGGAAGTACGGATGTATCGACGAGTACTCGGATGATCATCGACAAAAAATATCCGAGCTGGACGAAAAGAATTTTTGTAAACGCGCGTTGAACTTCGTCTTCATTAAAGACGGTCAATTGCTTGAACAGCAAAATCGAAACGGCGGCGATGCAAAACAGTGTCGCCTCGATGTTATAAAAACTGTAGCCGATCGGAATGCCCATTAATCCGTTCTCCTATATGTCGAGAGTTTTGCCGCCGGCATGCGCAAGTTGAAAGTGATATCGGATCACGTCATAGCGCGCGCTGACATGATTTTTTTTCGCCGTCGACAGCGAAACTTCGGCGTCGAGAACGTCGAGCAGAATGCCCTCGCCCGCGCGATATCGCTCGGTTGCGATGTATCTTTCTTCCTCGGCGAGCTCGACCGCTTTTTGCGTCGTTTCCAAACGAACCAACGCCGTACTCAAATTCTTATACGCCGTCACCACATCCTCGCGGACGCTTTCAAGATCCGATTGCAGTGCCAATTTCAGCCGCTCGAGCTCGAGCTCCGCTTCATCGACGCGAGCGCGAGTCACTTTGCTGTCGAAAATATTCCATGACGCGCTTACGCCCGCCGAGGCATCCGACGACGGATCCCATTTCCTCGACCGCGCTGAAAATCCCGTGCCCGCACTTGCCGAAATATCCGGCAACCAACCCGATTTCGCCGAAGTGATTGCAATTTCGCCCTGCTCAATCCGAAGCACGTCCGACTTCAGATCGTTCCGCAACTCTTCCGCGCGGCGCAAATACATTTCGATGCTGCCAAGTTTTTCGTCAATGAAAAAATCCTCCACGTCGATCGAACCGATTGCATCGAGTGAAAGGAGCGTTGCCAATTGCGTCAAACTCACTTCGTAAGCGGCATGCGAGCGCGCCACGTCTTGAGAGGCATTCGACGTTTCGACGGTCGCGCGAAGCCAATCGATCCGCGCCTTCGAGCCCGCGTTGTAAAGTGCCTCGATATTGCGCTCGTGCTCGAGGAGATTGTTGCGCGTCTCGACATCGACGGCGGCGGTCGCGCGATTTTCGAGCGCATCGACATACGCCGTTGCCACTTGCCAGATCAGATCGTCCGTCGACTGCTCGAAATTGAATTGCGCAATGTCGACGCCGAGTTCGGCGGAGCGGATTGCGGACTCGAGTCGTCTGCCGGAGTAGAGCGGAAGCGAGCCCGTCAAGCGCGTCGAAAGAGACTCGCTGTCATCCGAACCTTCGGCTTTGCTCGCGTCGAAAGAGCCGTTGATGGAAACACTGACGCCTTTCTGCCCGCGCGCGATCTTAACGTCCTGTCGCGCAGTATCGATCTCGCGTTTGGTTCGCTGAAGGCTCGGATTGTTTTCGACGGCGATCTCGGCGGCTTCAGGCAACGTCATTGCGGAAGCCGTGCCCGTCAGCATCAGCGTCAATGCTATTGAAAGAAATGTTTTCAAGTTACGTCCCCTTTTCGGCTTCGGATTTGGACAGGTTGAGTTTTTCCGTCGGCACGGAGATCGGTTTTGCGTTGATCATCTCGGTAACGTCGTCGACGGTGGTGCGCGGCGGTTCCGGAGTTTTGTTTTCGCCGGGCGGAGCCGTTTTCGGCGGCGGAGATTTGATCTGCGTTTCGGTATCGGCGAGCGCGGTCGTGAGAGCGGCTTGCGCTTTGCGGAATTCGCGGATTGCTTTGCCGAGCGAGCGACCGACTTCAGGCAACTTGCTCGGACCGAAAACTATCAGCCCGACGACGAGGATCAATATAAATTCTCCCGCTCCGATTCCAAACATTGGCGTTCACTCCGATTGAAATTTTTTCGCCGCAATTATACCATGCCTCGATCTGATACACAAAAAAAAATCCCGCCGAAGCGGGCAGTTCAATATTACAAAACACTTTGCAATTTCGCGGTGAACTCATCCCAACCGAGCCGATCGAGAACATCTTTGAGTCGCTCGCCGCGCTTTGCGTTCTCGGCAAAATAATTCAAAGTGGTTTCGACAATCGCATGAAGTTTCTCCTCGCCGAAGACGAGCGGCAGAAGTTTTTTTCCGATCGCAAGCCGATTGCCGAAAGTTCCGCCGAAGCTGAGCATAAAGCCGACCTCGCCATGCCAAGCCGACTTCGGACAATTTTTGATGCATCTGCCGCAAAGAAAACATTTTTCGCGATCGATCTCAACCGTCCGATTTTTCCTGTCGACGGTGATCGCCTTTTGAGGACACACCGCCTGACATTTTCCGCAAAAGACGCACGTCTCGGCAATCCAATCCGGCTTAACCGCGCCCTTCACGCCGAGATCATTTTCTTCCGCCTTCAGACAATTGTTGTGACAACCGGTCAATCCGATTTTGAATTTATGCGGCAGTTGACGCCCGCCGAATTTTTCATCAAACTCGCGAGCAAGCCGCGCGGTATCAATCAAACCGGAACGGCAAATCTCACTGCCCTGACATGCCGTGATCGTCCGCAAGCGCGCTCCGCTCAAGCCCACATCGACGCCGCCTTCTTTCAGAAATTGCTTCACGGCATCAATGTCGTCGAGATGTATGAACGGTATCTCGATCCCCTGACGACTCGTCAAATGAATGTAACCTCTGCCGAATTTTTCCGACGCCCGGCGTACCGTTTCGAGCTGCTCACTCGAAAATCTTCCGCCCGTGCTACGAAGCCTCATTGCAAAATAATCTTTCTGCCTTTGCGGCAAAAACCCGTTCGCCTTCAATTCAGCGTAATTCGCTTCCACCATAATTCTGCTCTCCCGTCAAATTCCTTCGCCGTCCAAACCGGTAAATCGGTGCTGAACGGTGCATTCAAACTGCATGATCCGCCCTTTCTGAATTTTGACGACCAATCTGCCGTATTTCAATCGCTGAAATTCGTCTGCGATCTGCCGCTTCAAATTGCGAAACATCTCGTCACTCGGCGGTTTAAAG
>CALGGX010000423.1 GCA_937916025.1 uncultured Selenomonadales bacterium | reverse complement strand
GATCACCGGCTCGCCGTTGCCGTACACCAGCCGATAAATCGCTTCTTTCAACAGCCGACGCATGCCCTCTGTCATGTACGTCCGCGCAAAAAATTCCGTCGCGTCCTGATATTCGATTTGCGGACTCGTTCCGGCAACGACCTGCCCCAAGTCCGCCGCAAACTCCGCGATCTTGTAATTGCCCTCGCGCACGTCCGGATTCGGCTGCATCACGTCGCGCCAACTTATGACATCGCCCTGCCTTTTGAAAAATGCATTTTCGTCTTCCACTTCAAACGCGTCGTCGGCGGGAAGATATTTTTGCTCGCGAAACTTCCGCAATTGAGCCCACAGTTCGATCGTCGTGTCTTCGTCGAGCAGACCGCACACCCGCGCCATTGTATCCAGCGCGCGCTCCACGTACGAGTCATCAAACTTCTCGATTTGCGTATGCGCCCAGTCGTTTCGAATATCCCGCAATTCGCTCAACCAGATGAATTGCCTCTCGGTCAACTTTTGCCGAAAGATCATGCTCCGATGCACCCTTATCAGATCGAAACACAATTGCAAATCCATGCTGTCGGTGAGAGTCTCGTAATTGCCCTCGCGCGGCAGACGACGACGCTGCTCCGCATTCAGCTTCTCGAGCACTCCGAGCTTCCACCAGTCGTTTCGATAGAATTTCGAGAGACTTTGCGCCACAAAACCGACGAGCTGTTCTCGGAAATTGCCGTTGAGCGCGCGACCGACCAATTCATGGTTCGCGCGTTTCGAGTTGTCGTCAGCCATTCAAAATCACCTCGCATCATCAGTATCGCCGAGCTCCTCGCGCAAATCCGCCTCCGCCGTCGGATCGAGCTCGCATAAAAATTTTCGACATTGCGCATTTAACTCCGGAATATCTTTAATCATAATCGTCCACAGCGTCGTCTTGCGCACGGATTTAAAATCATGCACTATTCGATTGCGCAAGCCGACAATCTCATGCCACCTTATTTCAGAATGCGCCGATTTGAATTCTGAAGTCAGTTTGTTGACATGCTCGCCGATATGCTCGACAAAAAATATGCACGCATATCGATCGCGCGAATTGTCATCGTCTGTAAAACTGTCATAATCATCGTTGAAATGCCGAACTGCTCGTGCGATATGCTCACAGTAAATCACAATCCGATATAAATGTTCCGCGTTTTCATCTTGCATAGATTAGTACCTCGTCCTTTTGAACGGCGCGGAGAAATCGCTTACTGAGACATTCGCGATCAACCAAACCGAACGGCAGTTTCAGCGCATTTTCAAGCGCGACGCTCATCCCGCCCAATGCCCACGGCTCGATGGTAAAATCGCCACCCTCGAAGCACAGATCGACGTCCGACTTCTCGTCCGCATCCCCGCGCGCATACGAACCGAACAGCC
>CALGGX010000422.1 GCA_937916025.1 uncultured Selenomonadales bacterium | reverse complement strand
AATGTACAGGGCGAAGAAAAGTTGTTGGGGGAGATATGCGAAATAAACACGGAGACAATTGACCCGACAAAAAATCCGCAAAAAGAATTTGTTTATATCGATATTGAATCAGTTGAGAACGGAGAAGGCAAGTTTAGAACAGATAAAAAAATACTTGGCGCAAATGCTCCGTCTCGCGCAAGACGATACGCGAAAGCAAATTCAACAATCATTTCAACTGTCCGACCAAATTTGAAAGGCTTTGCATACATCGAGAATGAAATAAAAGATGCTGTGTATTCTACAGGCTTTGCGATTCTCAAAAGTAAAGACAAGTCTAAGTTGCTGGACAAGATGATTTTTTTTCATTTTATGTATTCAGAAAAGTTGATGAACCAAATGATTACCGCAATGCCAAAAGGTCAATATCCGAGCATAAATCGAGCGGACATAGAGGCAATGGCGATCCCCGTTCCGCCCCTTCCAGAGCAAGAGCGAATCGTCCGCGAAATCACCGCGCTTGAAGAACAAATCTCCGCCGCAAAGCGCATAATGGCGGAATGCGCGGGGCGCAAGCAGGGAATTTTGGAGAAGTGGCTGAGGTAGGAGAGAATGGCAAAGACAAACGCGATAAAACTTTTTGAAGACCGCCTCGGGCGCTCGGTGTGGGACGATGAAAAAGAAGAATTTTGCCGATGCAAAAGGGCTTTTCCGAATAATTCAGGCCATTCCGTCAAAAAAGGCGGAGCCGTTTAAGCTGTGGCTTGCGCAAGTGGGTGCGGAACGCTTGGAGCAAATGCAAGACCCCGAACTTTCTGCAACGAGCATTACAAAGGCTAAAAATCCTCAAAGCCTAGAAGGAAACGCCGAATGTGCTCATGAGGGCGGAACGGTTGCCGCCGTAGCAAGGAAAGAACTTGAATCAAAAACAGGAAGAAGCGTAGTGTCTCCACTAAACGCAAGGAATTTTTTTGCGTCCTCGACCGTCTCCTGCCGCATGAGTTCCTCGGTGACCGCCTTGTCTTTAAGCAGTTCTGCCAATTTCTCCATCAATACATACCTCCCGATGAACAGTTCAGACGCTCGTCGACGATTTTTGTCAGATCGATCGCCGAGAATTTTTCTCCAACGCCGCCCGCAATTTCTCGATCGCGCGATGATTGATGAAGCCGACATTGCTGTAGCCGAGCTCGAGCAAGATCGCAATCTCGCCGTTCGACAGCCCGCCGAAATATTTCAGCTCGATCACGCGCCGCTCCCGCTCCGTCAATCGATCGAGCGCGCGAAACAATTCCTCGCGCCCCTCCGACTTCAGCAATTGCACTTCCGGCTCCGCATCCGAAGACGCCGCCCGATCAAAAAATTCCGCCCAATCATCCTCGAGATTGCGCCCCTGCCGACGAAAATGATCCGCAATCGCATTCGACGCGATCTGAAATATCCAAGTCGACATTGCCGAGTCCCCGCGAAACGTCTCGAATTTTTGATACACTCGCATGAAAACCTCGCTCGTCAAGTCGTCCGCCGTCGCCGCATTTTTGAGCCGCGCACAGATGAAGTTGTACACTCGTGCAAAGAATTTTTGATAAATCTCGGTGAATTTGTCGTTGTTCATTTCAATACCTCACGCAACCTGCCGCTTAACCAGCTCGGCGAAAATGCCACCGCGCGCCACCAATTCGTCAAACGTGCCGCTCTCGGCAATGCGCCCCCTGTCGAGGACGATCACCCGATCGCAATCGCGAATTGTCGAGAGGCGATGCGCCACCACTATTCGCGTGACGTGACGCTTATTCAGACTCGCCGTGACGATCGCCTGCGTCCGATTGTCGAGCGCGCTCGTCGCTTCGTCGAAGATCAAAATGCTCGGCTTCGCCGCCAATGCCCGCGCGATCAAAATTCTCTGCCGCTGCCCGCCCGAAATGTTTGACGATCCCTCGCTTATAACCGTCTGCATGCCCATCGGCATTTTCTTAATGTCGTCGTCGAGCCCCGCCGCTTCCGCCGCCTCCCACGCATCTTTTGGCGTCAACGCCGTCGTCCCGACGATGTTCGTAAAGATGTCGCCGCTCATCAATTGCCCGTTCTGAAGCACGACGCCCATTTGCGAGCGCACCGACGAGACGCTCAGCTCCGATAAATCCTGCCCGTCGTAATAAATCGCGCCGGACTTGGGCTGCTCAAAACCGAGCATCAATCGCAACAATGTCGACTTGCCGCAACCGCTCTTGCCGACGATCGCGCCGGTTAACACGTCCGCATCGATCTTGTCTTCAGACGTCTCCGGTGTCGCCTCGAGGATCGGCTTGAGCTGCTCGATGTGCGGTTGGATCGTAAAGAACTGCCCGACGAGTCCGGTCATGGTGCGGAGCGTAGAGTTGAAACCGGTGAACGCCGATTGAAACGCCATGAATTGCGCATAGCCGATTCCGGCAATGTCCGCCAACTTCTCTGCAACATGAACTTCATCAGATCGAGAAACTTCAGCGGTCGGAGCGGCAGTCCGGCATAACACTCGAATGCACTCTCGTCGATCTTCGCCGCGACTTCTTCGTCGATAATCTCTCCGTCGGGATTTTTCGCCGTGATCAATTTGTACTGCCCGGGCTTGATCGGAATGAACGCCGCCGGTTCTTTTTTATCGCCGTAGCAGCCGATGATCACGCCGCTGTCTTTCGTATACCACTCGGGCACGAGCGTGATCAATCGCATCTGCATGTTGCCTTTCTGAATGAGCCGCCGAATCAAGCCGATCTGATCGAGCTTCTTGACGACTTCCGGCGCGATCGTCAAATTGTTTGCGGGCATGCCGAGTGCCGCCGCGACATTTTTGATCAGAAACGCCGTCTCTTCGAGCTTGTCGCCGCTCGCAGCCGCCTCACGATACAGCGGCTTCTCGTCGAGCAAATTGCCGATCGCCTCGTCGAGCAGGAATTTCTGATGCCGCTCGCGCACGACGCTCCGCGCTTCCAATTTCTTGTCTTCGGCTTGAAATCGCATGCCGAGCAGCATTGAAAACATCGACTCGTTGTCTTCAAATTCGCTCATCAATTCTTCGTGCTCTTCGCAAGCCGCAAGCACCGATTGATCGACCCAGAATTGCTCGACATCAACCGCCTCGAATTCGAGTTCTTCGAGCTCCGAATCGTCGACAGCGCAGAGTTGAATGTCGATGTTCTCGAACTCGTCGAATGAAGGAAACGCCGCCTCGTCCGCGCGGAGCTCGGTCAAAAAGATCTGTCGAAAGGCGTCTTGCCGTTGCGTGATCGCGTAGACTTCAATCCTGCCCGACTTCAGCAATAAAAATTTTTCCGAATCCGACAGTCGAAAACGCCGCCCTGCAATCAAATTCATGTGCAATCAGCCCTCCTTGTCGCGTTCTTCGATCAGGCGATGATACGGACCGTCGTGCCGCATCATTTCGCGATGAGTGCCGCGCTCG
>CALGGX010000421.1 GCA_937916025.1 uncultured Selenomonadales bacterium | reverse complement strand
AACGTGCACGAAGATCGGGAGTTCCTCGAACTGTTTTACGGCGGCTTGAAATTCCTGCCTGCAACGCCCGAGTGCGGCGGCGCGCGCTCATTCGTTCTGCCGCTGTCTTTGCAACAGGCGAAGGCGGGCACTCCGGAGGCGGGCAACATTCAAGACCTGCTGACCGATCAAAAGCCGCGCGCGGGCTATAAATCACTGCGCGGCTACGGCGTCGTCGACGGCGATAAAATCCGCTCGGCGTCGGTCGACAAGAATATCGTCATGCATATCACGCGCGGCTCGGATAACGAGCGGCTCGCCGGCAAAAGCAATGACGGCTTGATTTTCAATTACGAGTCGCTCAATGAAGGGCAGGTTTTTGACGGAGTGATCCTCGGCGAAGGCGAATTGCTTCGACAATTGCTCGACGGTCTGCAATTGCAAGACAACGAAATGACGGCGCATATCGGTCGCTCGCACTTCACGCAATACGGCAGATGTCGGATCACTTTCGACGAAATTGAAGAGCTCGAAACGCCGCATTTCGACGGCAGGATTTTCCTCAGACTCGAAACGCCGCTTCTCTCGAGCCGCGAGTTTTTCCTCAACGCGCGAGACATTTTGCAATCGGAGCTCGTCAACCGATTGGAACCGAAAATCTTTGCGCTCGGCGAAATGTACGGCGCGGGAACGGAGATTGAGAACTTCGTCGTGCCGTGGAGCATGAAACGCCCGCGCGTCATGGCAATCGCCGCCGGCTCCGTTTTCGGGCTGAAAACTTCGCGTCTGCCGACGAAGGAAGAACTCATTCAACTCAACGTCGAATGTCATCGCGGCTTCGGCGTCCGCACGGAAGAAGGCTTCGGTCAATTGCGTTTTTGGCAATCGGGCGAATTCGTCAATGTCGAGGCTTCCGAAACGCCGCGCGGCACGTCAATCGAACTGTCGAAAGAGACAATTCGGCTCGCGAAAGAGATTTTGATCAACCGCTGTTTGGAACAGATCAGACTTGACGCGCATAAAGATGCAAAACAATTGAGCGGGCATTTGAAACACGTCGGCGACCTGACGCACTTCTTCGGAAGACTCGACGGCTTGGTGCAATCGGCGAAGTCTTCTGCCGAGCTCGCAAATCGAATTGAAGAAGAAATGCGCGACGGCAGTCTTTTCGAGCAACATATCAAAGACATCAAAATGTCGGACGGCAAATCGATATTCGATGTGTTGACGCGCAAAGTCGAATTTCGGATCAAAACGCCGGAATTGCCGTCGGAATTGCTGAACGAACTTCGGATCAAAGAATTCGATGCGAGCGAGCAGGAAAAATTTTTCTTCGAGTACATGCGAAATTACTTCCGCTTCGCGCGGAAATTCGCGGCGGCAGAAGGGAGTGACGACAATGAATGAGGCTTCCGTGATTGGAAAGATCATCATCACCGGCGAATTGATTTTGCGCTCGCCGCTGTTGATTGGCGACGGAGCGGGCGAGACGTTTGACAACACCCGCGATATTCACGTGCTGAAAGATCGGAATAATCGCCCCTTCATTCCCGGGACTTCGCTGTGCGGCGTGCTCCGCGAATACATGTCGAATGTCGAGCCGCAATTGATTGCGCCGATCTTCGGCGATGCGGAAAAGATGCAGAGCTCGATTCGGATTGATGACATTGTGCTCTAAGACTGTGCGATTGTCGTGCGCGACGGAGTTCGCATCGACGGCTTCACCGGCACCGGCATCAAGGGCGGCAAGTACGATTACGAAGCGGTCGCCCGATTGATGAAACGCCTCGAGCTCGGCATTCGCCTCGGCGCGTTGACCTCGAAAGGCTTCGGCTTAATCGCCGTCGAAAATATTTCTGCCGATTTCTTCGATTTTCGCGAGCGGAAAGATACGGTTGCATGGCTGAAACATTCGGCGGCATCGAAAAAAATACTGCCGTCGACTGCGGATGATATCTCGAGCCGCGCGGATTTGATCGTCGACGCCGAGTTCATTGCAAATTCGTCGTTCATCATTCGCGATTATGACATCAATGAGAAGTTCGGGAGCAACAAAATCGCCGCGCGGAGTCTGCAGAGCAGGAACGAGTTCATAATTCCCGGGACGAGTTTGAAGGGCGTGTTTCGACATCATTCGGAGTATATTCTGCGTCGAATCGGCGCGCGCCCGGACGTGCTCGACAAGTTGATGGGAATGTCGACGAACGCGACGAAACTCAAAAGCCGCTTCATCGTTGCCGAAACTTACGTATCGAATGAAAATGTCCGCGAGGTATTGAATTCCAGAACGCGCATCGATCGCTTCACGGGCGGCGTGTTGCAGGGCGCGTTGTTTACGACAAAACCGGTTTGGCAAAAAAATTCCGCGC
>CALGGX010000420.1 GCA_937916025.1 uncultured Selenomonadales bacterium | reverse complement strand
AGACGATCCCGTCTTCGGAAATATCGGAAGCTCGAGCCTCCGCGCCGAGTTCATTCAATTGCTCGAGCAGTTCCGCGCGGGTTGTCTTCAATCGATTGACGCGCAAAGCAATCGGCGGCGGCTGATTGTCGAGGTCGAGGAGCTCTTTTGCCTTTTCGATGCCGAACTGTTTGATCCAACGTTTGACGAGCCATGTCGGGTGAAAAGTGCGCAAGCCGATTGCCGTCGTGGAGTCGTCCGTCGGAAATTGCGCGCGCTCCGGCTCGCGAAGGAGCGAGCGGAGAACGGCGTTGACGAACTTCGCGCCGCCCGCGCTGATTTTTTTTGCGAGCTCGACGGAAGTATTGACGGTCGCCGAAGGCGGCACGCGATCGAGGAATTTCAATTGAAAGACGCCGACGCGAAGGATCGCGAGGATTTTCGGATCGATTTTTTTGATCGGGCGTTTGATGAATTGCGAGATGATCCAATCGAGCGACGCGCCGCATTTGACGGTGCCGTTGACGAGTTCCGTGCAGAAACGGCGATCTCTGTCGTCGAGATTTTTCGCGCGGAGCAGTTGCGAGAGCGCGATGTTTGAATACGCGCCGTGCTCGGCAACTTCAAAAATCACAGCCACGGCGGCGTGCCTTGCTTCATCCAAACCTGAATCCCCCAATCGTAAACGGAAACGACGCGCGTCGAAGTAATGACGACATCGACATTGATATCATGCGGCTCGAAAGGCACTTGATAGCTCAATTGGAAGTCGAAGCCGATGCCGATTTTTTTCGCGCGATGCGCCCGGGTCAAAAAGTGATCGTAATATCCCTGCCCCAGTCCGAGGCGATGACCGCTGTAATCGAAAGCCGCCCCCGGCACGAGGATTACGTCAAGCGCGTCGGGTTGCAAAAAGATGCGATCTTCTTCGCGGACGGTTTTTATTCCGAAGTCGCCTTCGACGAGCACGTCCATCGACGGCAACAGCACCGGACGTATCACTCCGGTCGAAACGATGAACGGAATCGCGAGCCGCTTGCCGTCTTTGAATGCCTGATCGAAAAACGATTGCATCTGAACTTCTTCCGGCATCGACTCGTAAGCCATGATCGTCTTGGCTTCGTTGTAGCTTTTTGATTCCAAGAAGCGCCGAACGATCTGATCGCTGACGCGTTCGCGCTCGAAAGGATCCATGTCGCGCCGCTTCTTGACCATGATCTTACGAATGGATTTTTTGAATTGGGCAATATCTTCTGCCATCTCGATTACTCCTTTCATCGATTGCATAACTGCAATAATTATAGAATACGCGGCAGTTTTTTACAAGCGATCTTTTGTCATTTGACGGCGTGATAAATGTCATTTCGGCAAGTTGAAATTTATTACGCCGTTCAGCTGATTTTTGCAGGCGCAATCGTCAAAATTATTGTCAAGGAGGTGAAAGTGATGTTTGGAATCATCGTTGGAACGCATGGCATTTTCTCGACGGAACTGCTCAAGACGTGCGAGATGATCTGCGGCGAGCAGGAAAATGTTCGCGCGGCGACTCTCGTGCCCGGCGAAGGACCGGACGACGTCGTTGCGAAGTACGAAGCGGCAATCAGAGACCTCGGCAATCCCGATCGCGTGCTGTTTCTGAATGATCTGCTCGGCGGCAGTCCCTACAACGCCGCATCGAGACTCGTGATCGGCAATCCGAATTACGCAATCGTCGCGGGCGTCAATCTGCCGATGTTGATCGCCATGATCAGCGAGCAGGCAATCGACGACGGCTCGGCTTCGATCGAAACGCTCGTGCAAAAGGCCATCGACGCGGGCAAGGACGGAGTCATCAGTGCCGATTACGCGAGCCTCAACGCCGGCGGTGAAGAGGACGAACTCTGAGCCGCGCGAAGCATCAATCGATTTGTTTTAATGGAAAGGGGTATGTTTAATGGAAATTGCATTCTGCCGAATCGACGATCGTCTCATTCATGGGCAAGTCGCGACCGTCTGGTCGAAAGTGACCGGCTGCAATCGGATCATGTGCTGCTCGGATGATGTTGCCAAAGACGAACTGCGCAAAAAACTGCTGTTGCAAGTTGCGCCGCCGGGTTTGAAGGCATATGTCATTCCCGTCGACAAAGCGGTTGAAGCGTACAAAAATCCGAAGTATGAATCATTCAAGACGCTGTTTCTGTTCACCAATCCGTCGGACGTACTCCGCGCGGTGAAGGGCGGCATTCCGTTCAAATCCGTCAACCTCGGCGGCAAGTGCTTCAAAGACGGCGATACGATGATCTCGCAGGCGGTTGCAGTCAACGCGGAAGATGTTGCGGCGATTAAAGAGCTCGTAAGCATGGGCATCGAAGTCGAAATGCGCAAGCTCG
>CALGGX010000419.1 GCA_937916025.1 uncultured Selenomonadales bacterium | reverse complement strand
TCTACAATCGCGGCGCAAACTCCGATATTTACGGCGGCACCGGACACGATACGCTCAAAAACGACGCGACAGATGTTTACATCAACGGCGGCGCGGGGCACGATGACATTTTCAATCTCGCCACAGGCAATCGCGCGACAATCAACGGCGGCGCGGGCCTTGACGCCATCATCAACTTCGCGGCGAATGTCGTGATCAACGGCGAAGACGATCGCGATCTCATTTACAATTACGGCGTGCTCAACATTACGATTAACGGCGGCGCGGACGACGATGTCATCATCGAGATGAATCGCGGGAGCGGAGTGACAATCAACGGCGGCGGCGGCAATGATGCAATCAGCCTCGCGGGCGGCAAGGAGCTCGTTCAATACGCGGCAGGTGACGGCAATGATACCATCTTCGGCTTCAACAAGAGTACGGAGCTCGATTTCGAGTATGATTCGGTCGAACAGAGCGGCGAGCACGTGCTCATGAAGATCGGCGGCGGCTCGATCCTGTTCTGTGATACTTCGATCGAGCTGTTTGAAGTCGAGGCGTCCAATGATCAACTCGCGGCGATTGTCGAGCAGAAACCCGTTGCAGAACTCGGCGAGTTGGAACAGGAAACAACGTTCGGAAATACGAAAGGAGTGACCGGTTCAATGACCAATGCGCAAATCGCAACCAATCTCTTGACTTACATCAACAAGTACGTCTCTTACGACAGCGATACGAAAACCGTCAACATCGACCTGCAATCGTTCGTCAATAACGCACAACCCCAACTCTCGACCGTCCGCGCGGCATTCACCTCGGCAGTTACATCGACTTACGAAGGCGCGGAGGCTTATACTCTCAACTCGGCAGAAGAAATCGCCGCCGCCGTCGCCGTCATCGGAGAGCCGATCGACGCCATGTTGACAAGACTCGCGGGAGTGAGTGCCGCCGATCTGCTCGGCAATGCGCAGGCTGTCGGCAACCTCCTCGCGTATTACGTCGTGCAATGGCGCGCCGCAGAAAATTACGATCCCGTCGGCGGGCTCCTCGAGCAATTGAACGGGCTCCTCACGGCGGAATCGCAAGAGGCAATCGCCGATAACATCAACCGCACAATCATCATGCCGTTCATTCAAACGCGCGGCATTCAAACAGTCGTCGACAAAACCGCCGATATCCTTTCAAACGGCGAATTGGATTTGACGGGCGGGCTGGTGCTTTTGCCCGCGCTGACCGATATGATTGACGACGACTCCCGCGCCAATATACACGAGATCATCAACATCATCACGGGCGCGCTCAGAAATCAACTCCTTGCAGACGGCAACGATCTCGAACCCAATCACATCAACATCGCTCTAAACGGCGCGAGTTTCAGTTTCAATCCCAATCTCGCAAGCATTTATGTCACCGATCTCGACGCGCTCGGTACCGATTCGCTCCTGCCGATCGATGCTTCCAATGACACAGTCGAGGCGTTTCGCATTCTGATTGCGGGCAATCTCGACGGCTCGGAAGGCGAAAGTCTGATCGGCTCGAGCGGCAACGATATCATCTTCGCGGGCGGCAACGATTCCGTCCTCGGCAACGGCGGCAATGATCTGATCATCATTGAGGACGGCAATTCGACCGTCGAAACCGGTACAATCACCGATCCGAACAGCGGCTTTGAATATACAACCGTCACGGGCGCGATCTTTAAAGACAATCACACGCAACAGGCGATCGGCATTTCGACCGGCGGCAATTCGACCGTGATCGGCTTTGAAGGCGGCTTTGAGCTCGACGACGGGACGCCCGATCAACTCACGGTCGTTGACGGCGATATCAATGATCTTGCCGTGCACTTCGGCGATTACGGCTTGACTGTCGAGAACGGCGACGTCTCGATGTTTTTCCCTGTCGTCGAAAGCGGCTCCGTCAGCGTCGACACTCAACAATTCGACACCGTCCGCGCGGATCTGCTCGTCGACGGCGAAAAGTTCATTGCGCTCAACAGCGGCAACTCCATCGCGGCGGTCGACGGCATCAATCATTATTTCCTAAACGATGACGCCACTCTCATCGCCGATTCCGCAGGGTTCACCGTCAACGGCATCAATATCTTCAGCTCCGTCGGCAACGATTATTTCCTTGTTAATCATGTCATCATCGCTCGGACGCCACAAGCCGATTATGAAACTACGCGCATCATTCATTCTTTCGAGCTCAACGGCGACAGCAGAAGTTATGATACTCGCGTCGTCGCCGATAATGCCGTCATCGATTCACTAAACGCCGACAATGAGGCTTATCTCTTCGACGGTGCCGCTACCATTAATAATTTCACCGGCTCCACTCATTTCAATGACGTCGCCTTCAATACCAACGGCAATGTCTCCATCGAAATTTCCAAGGACGCACCCATCAATAACGAATATAAGTCTATCCATTCCGTCACGGGCATGAAGGCGGGCGATACTTTCTCCGTCGGCACTTTCGTCGGCGCCGATATCATCTTAAGGAATTATGCCGTCAACAGCACCGGAACCGCCATCGAACGCATAGACGATTCCGATTCTACCGTCGTGTGGTCGGGCGATGATGTTTCCGCCGTCAATGTCATGGATATTTACGCAGCTGATGTCCTCGAAACTAAATTTGAGGGCTTACTTCAACAGTTGAAAACGTATATTTCCTTCGACGGCAATACCGTCAACATCGACGGAGCGGGCATTCGTTCAGCCATTTCGACGCGTCTTAACGAGATGAAGGCTCAACTCGTCAACATCGAAAACCCAACCGCCGACGACGTGATCGCATTGCTCGACGCCGCTCTCGACAGTCGCTTCAACTTGACGCTCGCCGATGTCTTCAGTCAAAACACCATCGACAACCTCAAAGCGCGCCTAAATGCCGATATCGCCAACAATACCGATATCGTCGAGGGGCTTTTCAATTCGTTCGGCAGCGGCATGTCAGCCTTCCTGTATCAAAACATCATCAATCCGATCATCAATCAGCTCGGCGCGCAAATCTCCGCTCAGGATATTTCAAAGATCGTCAGCGACGGCGATTCCGTCTCCGAACAGTTGATGCTCGATACCATCTTCAATCAGATATTCGCCTCCGAGCGCGCCGTCAACATTGCCAACAAGGTCTGGGCTGATTTCAAGACGCGCATCGAAACACATCTCCGAGCCGATTCCAATTCCGCCGAGCATATGGATGTCGTCGTCAACGGCTCGACCGATACCCTCGACTTCGGCATTTACATTGCCAATAACGGCGGCACCATCGACGCTTCAAACGCCCCGTTCGGCACCAATTGGATTTTCAATGCGCTCGACAACACGCTCGGAACTTACATCGTCGGCAGTCCGTATCGCGATATGATCTTTGCCGACGCCAACGATACGATCTACAGCGGCGCGGGCATCAACGATCGCATCGTGCTCGCAAGCGGCAGCGGTACCATCAACATCAACGACACAATCCCCGCCACCGTCAACGGCATTGCAGACGCTTTTGCCGCTTACATCGACAGTACATTTTTCGACGACGCCCACACCCGCGAGTACGTCGGGCTCTCGTCCGTCAGCAGCACCAAGGCGTACGGCTTTGAAGTCGCCAAAGAAAGTAACGGCGGCTTGACCATCGATTATACCAACAGCGACGTCGTGTTTCTCGTCGACGGCAATATCAACGATCTGCAGTATACCTTCGACCGCCATGAACTCGAACTCAGAAACGGCGAGGGCTGTTTGCGCTTGATCGGTCAAAATACCGTCGAGGGCGCAGACGTATCAAGTACGTCGAATGTGCCGTACTCTACCGTCCGCGCGGATGTTTTGATCAAAGACGGCGATCAATTGATTCGGACGGCGTTTATCAACAGCGATCAATTCTACAGCATCACCGGTGCCGAGGTGTATTTCGCGGGCGAAAATACTTCGCTCAGCGCGCATGATTTTACCACCGTTGCAAGCGGCAACGATATCATCTTGACGTCCGAGGGCGAAACCGTGACGTTGAAAAACGCCGCAACCACCGAGGGGTTCACATTGTTGAACGTTCGCGGGCATAACGATTCTCTGCTCGAGCTCGAAGATAATGACGTGCGGGAATTGGTTACGTTCCCTGAAGAGGGCGGCAATACCGTTACCGGCTTTAAATTCGGCTTCGATGAGTCAAGCGATGTTCTGCAATTGCCGCGCATCGAGTCGCTCGAGTTGATTCAAACCGCCATCGAAGGCGGCGCGTTGAATATAAGCGTCGACGGCGAAAACAAAATTTCAATCATCAATAACGAGCTCGGCGACAGTGCCAATCTCTTGGTGAACCTCTCAAATATGAAGCTCCATAAGATCACCGCCGTCAACGCCAATAAGGCGATCGCGCCGACCGGTGCCGATGTTTACCGGCTTAACAACGAGACAACTTTGACGGGCTTTACGGGCGCGGCGGTCGTCCAAAACAATGTGATTGCAACCGACGGCAACCTCGATATCGTCGTCCGTTACAACGAAAATCACGACATCGATTGGGTTGACGACATTGTCGGACTGAGCGCGGGCAATACGATTGCAATTGCCGATGTCGACGGCTCCAACAGTACAAGTTACAGCGTCAGCGCGGACGGCACGTCGATCATTCGCCTCGATACCGGCAACGTCGTGTGGGCGGGCTCCGCCGACGAACTCGCCAATGTCGATATGCAGGACATTGACTACATCGAGTTCTATGCCGATAACCTTGCCAATACGATTTATAACGTCATCAGCCGATATGTCACATTCGACGGCGATACTCTCACGATCGACGGCGCGACGCTCCGAACCAATGTTGCCGCACGTTTGACTGCCGCGCGAGAACAACTCGGCGAAAATGCAACTGCCGATGATGTGATTTCACGGCTCGAAGGCATTATCTCGACAGTTTTCGGCGATGAACTCGTGATCGGCGATATTCTCAATACCGGCGCGATCGAACGGCTCAAAGCGCAATTCGCCGAGTGGATTGCGGCAGGCGTCGATCCGTTCGCGATGCTCGGCGCGCAGCTCGACGTTGCACTCGGCAATGACGGCTTGCTCAATTTCATGCGCGGAGCATTCGTGCAGACGGCGGCGGCCGAACGCGGCATTCAAGCCTCGGCGGTCGAAGTAACCGATATTTACGACGACAACGGCAATGTGTCTTTGACAAAGCAACTGCGCTCGGTGATCCCGTCAATCGGCAGCATCATTACAAGCGAAACCACCACGGAATATTTCAGACGGGGGCTCGATCGGATCGCTCGCAATATGCTCGCGCGCGTCTCTGCAGAAAACGGCGAGGACAATTACATCAACATCGTCTTGATCGGCAGCGGCGGCACGTCTCAACTCGGGCTTTACTTTACCAAGCTCGCCGAGATCGGAAGCGATTCTCTGAAGCCGATCGATGCAAGCACTTCAACCGTCGACAACAATCTCATTGTCGGCAACATCAAGGGCTCAAACAACGAGACGATCGTCGGTTCCAATCAGCGCGATGTGATTTTGGCGGGAGACGGCGATACAGTCAACGGGATCGGAAGAGCACACGTCTGAACTCCAGTCACGGCTACATCTCGTATGCCG
>CALGGX010000418.1 GCA_937916025.1 uncultured Selenomonadales bacterium | reverse complement strand
AGGTCGTGTTGATGGATATTCAAATGCCGGTGATGAACGGCTACGATGCGGCGCGGGCGATCAGAAAACTCGACAATCCGGAGCTGGCAAAAATTCCAATCATAGCGATGACGGCGAATGCGTTTGCGGAGGACGTGAAGAATGCGCTCGACGCGGGCATGAACGCGCACATTGCAAAGCCGATCGACGTAAACAAGATGATGGAAACGCTGAAGGAACAATTAAGAATGCGTAATGCGTAATGCGAAATTAATGCGTAATGCGTAATGCGTAATGCGTAATGAACACGTCTTCGAGCGCGCGGAGCTCGGCGATCGGCGAAAAATGTATCAGGTTGGAGGATGAATTTATGGGCGAAATCAAGGCGATTTGCCTCAGCGAAAAGCGCGGAACGCAGGACGGAGATTGCGCGAGATCATGACGGCGGATTTGTGCGAAGGGGGCGGCGCGCATTGAAATGGCTCGGCAGGCTGTTTTTTTTGCTGTTCGCGATCATTGCCCTTGCTTCCGGACTTTCGGAGCCGCTTGGTCGGAATTCCTGTCGCGCGATTTTTTTTGTTACCTCAATCATGGCATTCACCGACCAACGCGTCCTCGACATTGCGATCAAATACAAACGCCTGCTCCTGCCGATGCTCGCCTTCACCGGCTGGATGATAATCTCTGTCTTTCATTCCGGTCGCGTGCCGTCGACTGCCGACGCCAACACTTATTGGCTGTATTTCAGCACGAACATGTTGCTTTTCATCCCGCTCGCGCTGTTCATCAAAACCGAAAAGCAACTCGATCGGCTGTTTATTATCCTCGCGATCTCGCTGTTGCTGAACGACATCGTCGTCGACCTGCAGGTTTATTACGGCAGTGAACGCCCCGTGACATTCCTGCGCGGCGCATGGATGCAGAGTGCGTTGCTTTACGTCATTCTCCTGCCGGTGTACTTGATCCTCGCAATCCGCGCGGAGCGCACCTGCGTCAAAGCGAGCTGTCGGCTGTTCTTCATCGTATCGCTCGGCGCGTTCATCATGCTCAACACGCGCGGCGCATGGCTCGCAATGATGCTCGTCCTGCCCGCCGTCGTTGCATTTTACGTCCGAGACGCGAAGAAATTCCTCGCAATCGGATTGAGTCTCGCGATCGTCTTCGGCGTCTTCGTCAATTTCATTCCGCAACTCAATTCGCGCTTCGAGTCGATCGGGAATTTCTCGAGCGAACAGTCCGTGACCGAGCGAGTTCTGATCTGGAAAAGC
>CALGGX010000417.1 GCA_937916025.1 uncultured Selenomonadales bacterium | reverse complement strand
GGTTGCACGAAGTGATCGCGCTCGAGCTCCTGTAAAATCACTTCCGCGCGCTTCATCACTCGCAAAGGCAAGCCCGCCAGTTTCGCGACTTGAATGCCGTATGACTTATCCGCGCCGCCCGGTTTGATCCGCCGCAGGAAGATGATCTCGTTGCCGCGCTCTTTGACCGCCACGCTGAAGTTTTTGATCTTTTCCGAGCCGTCGGCAAGCGTCGTCAATTCATGGTAATGCGTCGCGAAAAGCGTCTTCGCATGGATTTTCTGCACGATGTATTCAATCACCGCGCGCGCAATGCTCATGCCGTCGAATGTCGAAGTGCCGCGCCCGACTTCATCGAGAATGATCAGAGAATTCTCCGTGGCATATTTCAGGATTTGCGCGACTTCATTCATCTCAACCATGAAAGTCGACTGCCCGCTCACGAGATCGTCACTTGCTCCGATACGCGTAAAAATCTTGTCGACGGGCGAGATCGCCGCCTCGCGCGCGGGTATGAAACTCCCGATTTGCGTCATCAGAGTAAGCAACGCGACTTGACGCATGTAAGTCGACTTGCCCGCCATGTTCGGACCGGTGATGATCATCGTCTCGCATGTCGAATGGTCGAGCCGAGTGTCGTTCGGAATGAAAAGTCCGGCGTGCAGAATTCTCTCGACGAGCGGATGGCGTCCGTCCTTGATTTCGATCTTGCCGTTCGAGCGCAATTCCGGACGAATGTAACTGTGAGTTGCCGCCGCCTCGCCCAATGATGCCGTCACGTCGATGAATGCGATCCTCCGCGCGGAGTTTTGCACTTCCTTAAGCCGCGCTTTGAGCTTCTCTCTGATCTCGATGAAGAGATTGTACTCGATCGCGATGCTCTTCTCCTGCGCGCCGAGAATTTTCGTCTCGAACTCGCGCAATTCTTCGGTGATGTATCGCTCGGCTCCCGTCAGCGTCTGCTTGCGGACGTAATGCTTCGGCACTTTATCGCGCGCGGTGTGGCGAATTTCGATGTAATATCCGAAAACGTGATTATATCCGATCTTGAGATTTTTGATGCCGGTTTTTTGGCGTTCCTGCTCCTCGAACGAGGCGAGCATTGCCTTGCTGTCGTGAGCAATTCGCCGAAACTCGTCGAGCTCGGCATTGAAACCGTCTTTGATGATGCCGCCGTCTTTGAGCGAATGCGGCGGAGCCTCGACGATCGCCCGCTCGATCAGATCGGTCAACTCCTCGAAATCGCCGAGCCCGTCCCGACAGGCAAGCAGAATATCCGAATTCACTGTATCCATTTCCGCGCGGAGCTTCGGCAGGATTCGGAAGGAATTTTTCAGCGCGATCAGATCGACGGCATTTGCCGAGCCGATCTCGACTTTTGTCATCAGCCGCTCGACGTCGCGTATGTCTTTTAATTGTTGCCGAACGGCATTCCGCAATGAATAACCGTTGACGAATTCAGCCACGCAATCGAGTCGTCGATTGATCGCATTGATATCGGTCAACGGTGCTTCCAACCATTTTCGCAACAGCCGGGTTCCCATCGGCGTTTTTGTTTTGTCGAGCACATCAAACAGCGTGTCTTTTTTTCCGCCGTCGCGGACGTTTCTAATCACTTCCAAATTGCGAAGCGCGGACGCGTCGAGTTGCAATCGATCCGATACGTCGAGCCGCGCGAGTTTCGAGACGTGTTTCAGATCTTTCATCACGGTTTTGTGGAGATAATCGAGCAGACAGGCAACCGCGCGCGCCGCCAATTCCGAAACCGGCATGCTCTGCTCGTCGAAATGCTCCGAAAGCCGAGCGAGAACCGCATCGTCGAATTCCTTCAGCTTCGTCACCGTGCAACCCTTCAGCCGTTGCGTAATGAATTCGTCGAGTTTCTTTTTGAATGTCGGAGTGTCGACGACGAGAAGTTCCGACGCCGACAGCCGATACAACTCGTCAAACAACCGTTGCGCGCGATCGTCTCCGCTGTAGAGATCGTAAAAACACTCGCCGGTAGAAATATCCGCGCCCGCGATCGCGACTTCGTTTTTCTCCTCGATGATCAGCGCGAGATAATTGTTGCCGACATTTCGGAGCGTGTCATCGGTCAAAATCGTGCCGGGCGTGACGACTTTGATCACTTCGCGATCCGTCAAGCCCGCTCCTTTCGGATCGCCGGTCTGCTCGACGACCGCCACGCGATATCCCTTGGCAACGAGTTTTTCGATGTAAGAATCGCCGGCGTCGTGAGGCATCCCGCACATCGGTGCTCCGGTTCGCTTCGTCAATGTCAAGCCGAGCTCGCGCGCGCCGATTTCCGCGTCGTCATAAAACATTTCGTAAAAATCTCCGAGATGGAAGAATACGAGCGCATCCTTATGTTTATTCTTCGCGTCGAAATACTGTTGCATCATCGGTGTCAATGCCATTCACTCGCCTCGATTCGTTCTGCTTTCAAAAGCCATGTTTGCGGTTGCGTGATTCGGACGCGAATGAAGTCGCCGACCTTTTCTTCGCCATGCGGAAACAGCACGAGTTTGTTCGTCCGCGTCCGCCCGGTGAAGATGTTGTTATCCGATTTGCTCGCGCCTTCGACGAGTATCTCAACCGTCCGGTCTTTCAGCCGGTCATTGATCCGACGACTGATCTCGTTTTGCACCGCCATCAATCGCTCGAGCCGCGCGTGTTTCACTTCTTCCGGAACCTGATCTTCAAACGTCGCCGCCGGAGTTCCGCTCCGTTTCGAGTAGATGAATGTATATGCCGCATCGAATTGTATTTCGCGAATGAACTCGAGCGTCTGCTCAAAATCGTCGTCCGTTTCGCCCGGGAAGCCGACGATCAGATCGGTCGTGATCGAAATGTCCGGAACCGCCGCGCGGAGTTTTTCAATCAATCGCCGATACCGCTCGACCGTATAGCCGCGATTCATGCGTTTCAACACTCGATCGGAACCGTATTGCACCGGCAGATGAATGTGCTCGCAAACTTTCTCGTTGCGCGCAATCGCTTCGATCAATTCATCGGAACAGTCTTTCGGATGAGAAGTCATGAAACGCAATCGTTTCAAGCCGTCGACTTGCCCGAGCATCGTCAACAGTTCGGCGAATGTCGCGAGTCGATGATCCTTGCCGTAAGAATTGACGTTTTGACCAAGCACGGTGACTTCGACCGTTCCGTTTTCGACGGCGGATTCCAATTCTCGGACGATGTCTTTCGGCAGGCGCGAGCGTTCCCGCCCTCGGACATGCGGCACGATGCAATAGGTGCAGAAATTGTTGCAACCGTACATGATCGGAATGAACGTCGACTTCGCTCCGCGCGGAGTAAACAAATCCTCGACGACGGCGTTGCTCACGTCCGATGTGTCGACAATTCGGCGATGAAAAGATTCCAATTCGCCGACGACGCGAGTCAATTCAGCCTGACGACCGGTTCCGAGCACGAAGTCGATGTGCGGCGCGCGCTTCATCAAAAGCTCGCCGTCTTTTTGCGCCATGCAACCGGTCACTCCGAGAATTAATGACGGTTTGCGGCGTTTCAATTGTTTGATCTCGCCGATCTTGCCGAGGATTTTTTCTTCCGCCGACTCGCGAACACTGCATGTGTTGATCAAAATCAGGTCGGCGTCGTCGAGATTTTCTGTCGGAATGTAGCCGATCGAAGCGAGCCGCGCCGCCATTCGCTCGCTGTCCGCCACATTCATTTGACAGCCGTACGTAATGAGTTTCAGTTTCTTATTCATGAATTGATTGTATCACGTTTCGAGCAAAGATCAAAATTTTTTTGCGAGCCGATTGACGAGAACGCCGATTGCGGTGAACAGCGCGAGCATTCCAATCAAAAGCAGAATGAAGAGTACGGGATGAAGTTGAGCGGCGGGCGTGCCGAAGACATGTTTCATCAACAGCCGATCGAGCATCTGATTCATCCGAACTCCGACGACTCCGGCGATCAACAATCCGATCAAAATGATCTTCGCGACGATTGAATTGATTGGAACGCGAGACTTCAGCCGTTGAAAAAATCCCTGCCAATTGCTTCCGATGTGCAAGCCGAACAGGATCATCAGCGCAAACGGCAACGAGACATGCAATTGATGAATGAAGATGTTGCGCCGAATTTGCATGTCGATCAAGCCGTTGAAAAGATGATTGGAAATGCAGACGCCGGTGATCTCAATCGCGAGCATCAAAATCAAAAGCAGAATATCGATTGTGAGATACATTTTCGAGATCGTTCGGAGCGCGCGGAAATTCCATTTCAAATGAACGGCGACGACGGCGAGCATGATCAGTCCGAGCACTTCATGCAAGACTTTTGGAATGAAATGAAAACTCATCACGGCGAAAAACATGATCAATAATCCGACGTCGAGCCAAAATCTTTTCATCAAATCGCCTCCCGAATTTTTGATGCCGCGCGGCGCGTTTTGTGATATAATCATTGAGAACGGATTGGAGGAATGTGTATGGCAAAAATCAACGACAATTATCGCAAACTGCCGGGCAATTATCTCTTCAGCGAGATCGCGCGGCGCGTTTCATCTTATCAAAACTCGCATCCCGATGCAAAAATCATTCGGCTCGGAATCGGCGACGTTACTCAACCGTTGCCGCAAGTTTGCGTCGATGCGATGAAAAAAGCCGCCGATGAACTCGCGCACGTCGAGACATTTCGCGGCTACGGTCCGGAGCAGGGCTATGAATTCCTTCGCGAGAAGATCGCCGAGTTCAATTACAAACGGCGCGGGCTTGATGTCGACGCCGATGAGATTTTCGTAAGCGACGGCTCCAAATGCGATTGCGGAAATATCCAAGAGATTTTTTCGCTCGACAGCAAGATCGCAATTGCCGATCCTGTTTACCCGGTGTATCTCGATACGAATGTGATGGCGGGGCGCACGGGCGAGTTGCAATCGGACGGGCATTTCGCGGGCGTGGTGTATCTTCCCTGCCGTGCGGAGAACGACTTCTCGCCGAGCGTTCCGAACGAACACGTCGATCTGATCTATCTGTGCTCGCCGAACAATCCGACGGGCACGACGCTCTCGAAAGACGCGCTTCGGAAATGGATCGATTACGCGCGAGCCAATGACGCGATCATTCTCTACGACGCGGCGTATGCGGCTTACATCACCGAGGACGGCGTTCCGAGCTCGATCTTCGAGATCGACGGCGCGAAAGAGTGCGCGATCGAGTTCAGATCTTTCAGCAAGACGGCGGGCTTTACCGGCACTCGATGCGGTTATGTCGTCATTCCGCGCGGCTTGACGGGAGCGGCAGGAAACGGCGAGCGCGTTCCGCTCAAAAATCTCTGGTTGCGTCGACAGACGACGAAGTTCAACGGCACGGCATACATCGTGCAGCGCGGAGCCGAAGCGATTTACTCCGAAGAAGGTCAACGGCAAGTCAAAGCTCTCGTCGGATATTACATGCAGAATGCTGAGATCATTCGCGCGGGTTTAAGCAAGCTCGGTTGGACGGCTTACGGCGGCGTCAATGCGCCTTACATTTGGCTGAAGACGCCGAGCGCAATGAAGAGTTGGGATTTCTTCGATCTGCTGTTGAATGAAGCAAATGTCGTGGGGACGCCGGGCGCGGGCTTCGGACCTTGCGGCGAGGGCTATTTCCGATTGACTTCCTTCGGCGATCGAAACAAGACCGTCGAGGCAATGGAGAGGATCAAGGCAATTGGATGACACAAAACTTTTTTTGGAAGAGCGGCAGGAAAAAATCCTCGAGCTGCTCGCGATGAACGGCAAAGTACTTGTCAAGGAATTGGCGGAGCAATTCGGAGTAACGGAAGATTCCATTCGCAAAGACCTCGGCACGCTCGAGCTCGACGGCAAATTGAAACGTACGTACGGCGGCGCGGTTGCAATTCGCGAGAAGCTCCACGTCATGGAAGCAAACAAACGTCGCTCGATTGATGTCGAGGCGAAGCGAAAAATCGCGGCGGCGGCATTTAAATTGATCCGCGCGGGCGACATGATCTGGCTCGACATCTCGACAATCAACATTGCACTGGCGGAATTGATTGCAAAGGCGGAGCTCGAATGCAAGATCGTGACGAACATGATCGACGTGTTGACGATCCTCGCGCGGGTTCCGAAAGTCGAATTGGTTTTCATCGGCGGCAAACTCAATCGAAGTCGCGACGGCTTTTGTGACGGGCTCGCAACAGAAATGCTCGCGCGACTGAAACCGGACATGGCATTTA
>CALGGX010000416.1 GCA_937916025.1 uncultured Selenomonadales bacterium | reverse complement strand
TCCGCCTGATCAAACGCACGATCGAGTCGGCGAACAAGGAAGGCAAATGGGCAGGCATGTGCGGCGAAATGGCGTCCGATCCGAATGCGGCAATCCTTCTCATGGCAATGGGCATCAAAGAGTTGTCGATGTCGGCACCGTCGATCCCGCGCGTCAAAGAGAGAATTCGCGGCATTTCCTCGACCAAGGCGAAAGAGATCCTCGACAAAGTCATGCTTATGGAAGACGGCGACGAGATCAAGAAATTCCTCGCAACGATCGCTTAAGAAAATTTCGCGCGACTGTTTCGCGTGTGATCGAATAAAGAAAATCCCGTTGAGCTTTGTGTTCGACGGGATTTTTCTTTTACCCGATTGCATAAAAAAAAGCCGTCGATTAAACGGCCTTTTTTGATTGACTCACTTGAGACTCGAAATGTATTTGCGAAGGTCTTCCGTGGCGTCGCGGACGTGCTCGAGATTTGAGGTGATCTCGCGAGTTGCCGCAGACTGCTCCGCACTGATCTTGCCGGTCATTTCGATTGTCTTGGAAATTTCCGCCACGGCTTGATTCATCAGATTGAGCGTCTCCTGAATTTTCTCGGTTGCCTCGCGCGATTGCTCGGCGAGCTTGCGAACTTCTTCGGCCACGACCGCAAAGCCGCGCCCCTGTTCGCCCGCGCGCGCCGCCTCAATCGCCGCGTTGAGTCCGAGCAAATTCGTCTGCCCCGCGATGTTCGTGATGAAGTCGATGACTTTGATCGTATCCGCATTTTTTTCCTGCAGAAGTTTCGCCTGCGACATCGATTCATGCACACGCTTCGCCATGTCATTGGCGTTTTTGGATACCTCGCCCATCGTCACGTAACTTACTTGATTTGACTTGACGATCTCATCGATGAGCTCTTTGAGCTTTTCGTAAATCGCCTCGCCGTCTCTGTTGTTGTTGCCGGCCAAAATTTATTTCCTCCCCGCTTAAATTTATCGCCAACAGCCGCGTTGATATCCTCCGCAACCGTACTCGCCGCAATACGCATCGTTTTGACGATCGCTTTGATTGTAATTCCGATTGCAGTAATAGCCGTCACGGCAGTAAAAATTATCGCTCGCGTCCGAAGCCGCATCGGCAATTGAAAACGCGCCCGATGACAGCATCAATGCCAACGTTGCGATACCGAGTTTTTTCAACATGATACTTCACCTCGAAGAATAAGAAAAACAATTGGTGCAGGTGAAGGGATTTGAACCCTTACGTCAAAAGACACCGGATCCTAAGTCCGACGCGTCTGCCGATTCCGCCACACCCGCTCATCAATTTATTTATATATTATCACCGCTTGTTTGTCAATCGAAAATCGGCAGGAAACTGTTGCGTGACTGCAGAATGATCAACAATCCAAATGAGAGGAGCAGTTTCAATTGCTGAAATACAGAAAAGATTTGTCGGCGATGCCGTCGTATGACGGAGTCGAGCGCGACTATGCAATCAAAGTCAACGCAAACGAGTGCAATTTCAATTTGCCGCCGCTCGTCGAGGAGCGAGTGCTGTCTCGCCTGTCGCGACTGGCTTTCAATCGATATCCGAACGAGCAGTATGATGATCTTCGAGAGCAGATCGCTCGGAATTTTTCTGTCGATATCGAGCAAATTCTGATCGGCTCGGGCTCGAGCGAGATCATCGAAAAAGTTTTTTACGCCTTCGGCGGCTCCGCGCGGCATCGAATTGTCTTTCCGCAACCGTCGTTTTCGATGTACAAAATCTACGCGAAGGCGGCGGAAGCTCAAACTGTCGTCTTCGAGCTCGACGAGAATTTTGATCTCGACGTCGATCGGTATATCCGAACGGTGCGCGATTCGGAGGCGCATCTTGCCGTCGTCTGCAATCCCAACAATCCGACCGGCAATGGTTTGACCGTCGATCAAATTGAAGAGATCGCCAAAAATATCGATTGCGCATTTTTGCTTGATGAAGCATACGTCGAATTTTACGGGCATTCGGCAGTCAATCTCGTTCGGAAGTATCCGCATTTGATCGTGGCGCGGACGTTCTCGAAGGCGTACGGACTCGCCGGCGCGCGCGTCGGCTATATGATCGCCAATCGGGACGTGACGCGAATGATCGAGAAGACATTCATGCCGTATCACATGAACAGTTTATCGTTGGCGACGGCGGATATTGTGTATCAGATGCGTGATGAGTTCGTGCCGCGCATTCAGATGATGATTGCGGAACGCAAACGCATGTCGGAACAGCTGAAGACGCTCGACGGAGTGAATGTGTATTCTTCAGAAACGAACTTCGTACTGATGAAATACGCGCGGGCGGACGAACTCGCTCGAAAACTCGAAGAACAGGATATCGGCGTGCGCTTTTTCGTCGGCAATCCGCGACTCGAAAATTGTCTGCGCATTTCGATGGGGCGGCGCGAAGAAAACGACGTGTGGTTTTCGGCAATCAAAAAATTCGTCGGGGAGGCTGAAGCATGAGACAATCGACAATCGAACGAACGACGAATGAGACAAACGTTCGTGTTTCAATCGAGCTCGACGGCGAAGGCGTTTCGACAATCGACACCGGCATCGGCTTTTTCGATCACATGTTGACGCTGTTTGCTTCGCATGGGCGTTTCGATCTCGACGTGAATTGCAACGGCGATCTCGAAGTTGACGGGCATCATTCCGTCGAAGATATCGGAATTGCGCTCGGCACGGCAATCAAAAACGCGCTCGGAGATAAGCGCGGCATTAATCGTTACGGTACGTTTTTCTTGCCGATGGACGAGAGTCTTGCGTTCGTATCGCTCGACATCAGCGGACGTCCGTTCCTCGTCTGCGAGTTCGGAAGTCTTGCGCCGATGATCGGTTCTTTCGACACGCAATTGACTGAAGAATTCCTTCGCGCGCTCGCTTTTAATGCCGGAATTACGCTCCACGTCAAAGTGCTTTACGGCGTCAATTCGCATCACAAAATTGAAGCCGTCTTCAAAGCACTCGGGCATGCGTTGCGACATGCCGTCGAAAACGATCCGCGCATGAACGGCGTGCCGTCGACGAAAGGCAGTCTTTGATCATGAAACAGTATAAATACCCTGTGAAGTATTTCTGCGGAGCGGGAGCGCAAATTTACGCGCCGGAAGTTTTTGCCGACAAAGTCAAAGCCGTCGACGAACAATTGAAAATGAACGTGCCGATCACGGGCGAGACCGGCATTGACGGAGTATTGCTCGATTTCAATTATGGACTTCGGCTTCAAATCCCCGAAGGCAATTGGCATGTAAAAATTATCGACGCCGAAAGCGGATATGTTTTCATAGACGAAGATATTGCGGCAGTAACATTGCTCTCGATTGAAAAATATTGGATCGATTGGGAAATCGCGATATGGAAAGACGGCGAGCCGATTTTTTATCATCGATTCGATCCGCGCGGACAGAAAGTACATTTCAAATTCCCGAAAGCGACGCTTGGCGATAACATTGCCATGTTGCCGTACGTAGAAGAATTTCGGCGGCAGTTTGATTGCGAAGTTTCCTGTTCGATTGCAGACACTTTTCGCGATATCGTCAAAAATTATTATCCGAATGTGCGCTTGACAAAGACATTGCCGGACGACACTTATGCCTGCTTTTTTTTGCAAATGATCAGCAACATTTCTTTCGCCGCCGTGCAGGACACTTTGAATATTCCAATGCTCCGCGCGGGCAATGCGATTCTTCGTCGCGTTCGGCACCCGTCGAAAGTGATTTACACTCCGACAAAACCGCGCGCGATCTCGGCAAAATATGTTTGCATCGGCGTGCAGGCGTCGACGAACGATAAGTGTTGGCTTGCGCCCGGCGGTTGGGATGAAGTCGTCGCATATCTGAAATCGCTCGGCTACAGAGTGCTCTGCATCGATCGTGATCGCGTCTGCTCAAACAGCGGCATGACAGTCAAAATGCCGCGCGGAGCCGAAGATTTTTCCGGTAAATACAAACTGCAGGATCGGATCAATCAACTCGCTTATGCCGATTTCTTCATCGGAGTGTCGAGCGGTTTGTCATGGTTGGCGTGGGCTGTCGATATTCCCGTCATCATGATCAGCGGGCTCACGGCACCTTGGTATGAATTTGAGACACCGTATCGGATCAACAATCCGATTGTCTGCCACGGCTGTTTCAATGTCTTGACGCATTATGTAAAATTGCCGAAGTGTCCGATGTTTGACGGTACGGAACGCGCTTACGAGTGCTCGAAAGAAATATCCGCGCGGCAGGTCATAAACGCGATCGAGCGACTGCTTGTCGAGCGAAAACAATCGGGAGGATCATAATGCAACTCTACAAATACCCGGTGAAATATTTTTGCGGCACGGGAATAATGATTATGCCCGCCGATATTTTCAATCGAAGAGCCGCCTTCATCGAAAAGAGAATGCAAATGACGGCACCGATCACGGGCGAGACCGGCATCGACGGACTTTTGATCGATTTCAATTACGGACTTCGGCTTCAAATCCCCGAAGGTAATTGGCATGTAAGGATTGCGGATGCCGAAAGCAAATACGTTTTCTTTGATGAAGATATTTCAGCCGTAACGTTAATTTCATGGGAAAAGTTTTTTGTCGAATGGGAAATTACGCTGTGGTTTGACGGAGAGCCCGTTTTCTTTCATCAATTTGATCCGCGCGGACAGCATGTTTGTTTCAAATTTCTGTCCGAACAACTCGGCGATAATATTGCACTTTTGCCGTACGTTGAAGAATTTCGGCGGCAATTCGATTGTAAAGCATCCTGTTTGATTGCAGACACTTTTCGCGATATCGTCAAGAATTATTATCCGAATGTACGCTTGACAAAAAATTTGCCGGACGACTCTTACGCCTGCTTTTTCATGTGGGCACCTTACAATTTGCCGCAAGCATCAACGCAAGATTGCACGCTCATTCCTTTATTGAAAATCGGACAGGCAATCCTTCGTTGCGTTCCACAACCGCCGAAAGTGATTTACACTCCGACAAAGCCGCGCGCAATTTCCGAACCTTATGTTTGCATCGGAGTTCAAGCATCGTCAACATACAAAGGCTGGCTTGCACAGAACGGTTGGGATGAAGTCGTCGAATATCTGAAAACGCTCGGCTACAGAGTACTTTGCATCGATCGGGATCGCGTCTGCTCCAATTACGGATTGACGATTAAAATGCCGCGCGGCGCGGAAGATTTCAGTGGCAAATACACTCTGCAGGATCGGATCAATCAACTCGCTTATGCCGACTTCTTCATCGGCTTGTCGAGCGGTTTGTCATGGTTGGCGTGGGCTGTTGATATTCCCGTCATCATGATCAGCGGTTTTTCGGAACCGTGGCATGAATTTCAAAATCCCTACAGAGTTCATAATCTGTTTGTTTGTCATGGTTGTGTCAATAAATTTATCGAACGCGAAAAGTTGCCGTTCTGCCCTCGTTTCAACGGCAAGCCGCGCGCTTTCGAGTGCTCGAAGAAAATCTCCGCGCGGCAGGTAATTAACGCGATCGATCGATTGATTGCAGATCAAAAACAGTCGGGAGGCACCTCATGAAATATCCGATAAAATATATCTGCGGCGCGGGCGTGATGAATTGCCCGTCGGAGAAGTTCGAAAGACGCGCGAAGTTTTTGGAGACGAGCTTGAACCTGACGGCACCGATCCTCGGCGAGACCGGAATCGACGGCGTCTTGCTCGACTTCAATTACGGGCTTCGATTGCAAATTCCCGAGGGCAATTGGCATGTGCGCATAGCAGACGCCGAAAGCGAATATGTCTTTTTTGATGAAGATGTCTCGCGCACGACGCTGATCTCTTGGGAGAAATTCCTTATCGAATGGGAGATTACGATTTGGAAAGACGGCGAGCCGGTCTTTTATCACCAATTCGACCCGCGCAGGCAAAATGTACACTTCAAGTTCATGCGCTCGATGCTCGGAGATACGCTCGCGCTGTTGCCTTACATCGAGGCGTTTCGCAAGCAATTCGATTGCGAAGTGACGTGTTCGATCGCGGAGGCGTTTCACGACATTCTCGCGCGATATTATCCGAATGTGCTTTTGACAGAAGAGCTGCCGGACGATTCGTATGCGTGTTTTTACATGTGGATGACATTCAACCTGCCGTTTTCGGCGATAGAAGATGCGGCGCGCATTTCACTGTTGCGAATGGGGCAGGCAATTCTTCGTCACATCAAACGACCGCCGAA
>CALGGX010000415.1 GCA_937916025.1 uncultured Selenomonadales bacterium | reverse complement strand
CTCTTCCGATCTCCATGATGATCACCGCGTCGCTGTCGACTTGATCGAGCCCGGCGATCATCGCCGTCTCTTTTCCGAAATTCCGAGACAAGGAAATGTAGTGCACCCGAGCATCACGGCTCCGCAATCGCCGCATGATCTCGAGAGTGCCGTCCGTCGAGCCGTCGTTGACGAATACAAATCCGAACTCGCAATCGTCAATCTTTGCAATCACTTCCGAAACCCGCGCGTGGAATTTTTCGAGCACCGCCTCTTCGTTGCAACAGGGAACCAAGATCGAAACCGTTTTCATGCGCTCACCTCGCGCTCGATTATAAAAAAATCTCTCTCGATTGACAACATCGGATAAGTAATTTATCATTTGCTCGAATCAACAGAAGGAGTGATGCAAATGGAATTTCAAAATCCGAACAACGAGCAACAATATCGCGCGGGCATCGAACACATAGATGCTCTCATCAACGGCACGCCCGATGCGCGGAAATATGCTTGGGATCAAACGGCGCAACGTTTTGCAATCCGAATTGAGCAGGTCAAAAGTCTGCTCGACGACAAAATTCTCGGCACGGGATCGGACGATGATGTTCGTAAACTCGGCGATGAACTCTCGACATTCCTCAATCGCTGTGCAAGCCCGGAATTTCAAGTCGCGTTGGTCGGCACGATCAAAGCCGGAAAATCCACTCTGATCAATGCGTTGCTCAATTACGAGCTCGCCTCGACGCGGGTGACGCCGGAAACGGCGGCTTTGACAAAATTCAAGCGAGCCGCCGAAGATTTTGTCGAGATTTCTTTCTACACCGAGCAGGAATGGGCGGCGTTGTGGAAGAGTGCTGCTTCGAATGCCAACAGCGTCTTCGTCGAGGAGTACAAGACGCTTGACGCCGATTCGGAGAAACAGAAATGGCTCAATCAACCGACACAAAAGATCGCGTTTGACGATCGGGAAAAACTCAAGGCGGAGATCGAACGCCGAACTTCGTCGAAACATCCGGAGCATTACTTTGTCAAAGAGGTTGTCGTCGGACTTAAGGATTTTGATCTGCCGGACGGCGTCGTTTTGATCGATACGCCGGGACTCAATGATGTCGTGACATTCCGCTCCGACATCACGCGCGGCTATATCGCTCGAGCGAACGCCGTTTTTATGTGCGTCAAGTCGGACTCGCTGACCGGCGAGGAACTTCAAACTCTGCATCGCGTTTTCACCAACACGAAAGGCAAAATCGACAAAGTCTATGTCATTGCGACGCAACTCGACACTCTCAACAATCCCAAATCCGATTGGAGCAAACAGCAGGAGGAGTGGACGAAATACCTCAAGAGCGAGAACTGCTTCAAAAATGTCGGGCTTGTGCAGAGCAATCTCGTGCCGGTTTCGGCGTATTTGTTTACGTTGCTCGAGAAATATCGCAACAACGAACTCTCGGAAGATGAAGAGTTCGAGCTCGAGTCGATCTTGCTGAAATTCCGAATTCGGCAATCCGAGTTTCTCGCGAGATTCGGCGAGCTCGAAGAATTCACCAACATTCGCCCGCTGTTTCATAAGTTGCAGACGGAAGTCGTCGCGCGTCATAAAGAGGATTTGATCGACGACATCATCAAGGATTACGACAGGTGCGCGGCGGACATTCAAAAAATCCTGCGCCGGAAGAAGGCGGCGCAACAACAACTTATCGAAGACAGCCGCAAAGACATCGAAGAAATTCGTCTCGAGCGAAATCAAAAGCTCGCCGAGCTCGAGAGTGTCAAAAAAGATCGGAGCGAGCTCAATGCCTTTGTCAATCAATTGCGCAAAGCAACTTCAGATCGCGTCGAGCAGGTTGTTGCATCGATCCGCAATGCGAATTAAGGCGGTGAGAACATGTCTCTGATTTCAATGTTCGGCAAGCTCGTCAAGGCGGCGATTCCGTTCGTCTTGGAGCTCGGCAAAAAACTCTTCGAGAAGCTCGGCGAGGCTCCGGCTCTCAATGAAAAAACGACCGTCGTCGATGTCGAGCAGATCGGAAATGCATTGCATGATCTCCGCGCGGAAGTGCTCGAGCGAAGTCAATCGGCAATCGACAAGGCAAATGACGCATTGAAATTCTACGTCGACGAGCAGCTGTTCGGCATTGCCGAGCGCGCGGAGTTGCTTGCGAAATACGAGATATCCTCGCGCTCGATCGAGCGGCGCATGAATGAATTGCAGGAACGGCTCACCGATTTTCGGACGGAGTATCTCAATCGGCGAATTTCGCTCGACAACGAGCAGTGCCGTTTGATTTTGTCACTGCCGTCGGGCGCAAAGAAAGAGGCGGAGTTCGAGCAATTCATAAACGTCGTGATTGACGGGATGCTCGAAGAATATTCTGTTCGCGTCCGCGCGGAGCTCGGTAAACTCTACGATGAATTCGAGTCGGAAATTGTCGGCAGACTCTCGCGGCTCGAGAAGACCGTCGGCGAATACGAAGAGCTCGTTCAATCGCTCGACAATCGGGACGAAGATCGATTGGAGCAGTTGATCATGCGTTCGGAAATACAAATCGCCGCGTGCGAAGCCGTATTGCGGAAGGTGGAGGATGATTGACATGGGCTTTTTCGGTTCGTTGTGGAGCGGCATCAAAAGCGTGGCGAAGACGGCGGCGGCGGTCGTGGCAGCTCCGGCAGCCGTCGCGCTCGCGGCAACGGCATGGGCGGTTGACAAGGTCGACAAATTGATCTCGCCGTCGGAAGTAAAAACAACCCGGTCGGAGCAACGCGCGATTCAAAATGCAAATCGAAACTTCTCGCAATCGTCGTCGTTAAACTCCTCGTCGAGTCTGCAACAGGTTGAGAATATCGCCGATTCGGTTCGGAATTATCGAAACGCATATCGTTCTCGAGCCGAGCGCATCGAGCAGGTATGTCAAAAGTACGTCGATACGCTGATCTTCGATCTGATTGACGTGCTCAAAAAAGACGAGCGAATTGCAAACGACTTCGGCATCGAGAGCATCGAGAGGAAACAGCGCGAGCTCGGCGAAAAAATTCGCGGCGCAATCGTCCGTCGACTCGAGTCCGATGTTTCGACGGACAATTACGAGTGTCGGCAAATCTTGCAAATGTCGAAAGGCTCGGCGCGCGATCGACGCATGGAACAATACGTCAACGATGTTTTCACCGGTGCCAAAAACGATCTCGCGCAGAGGACGGGCAAAATTCTCAATGACCAAGTCGAAGACATTGCGGATTTTTTGCAGACGCGTTTGGCGCGGCAGGAACGCAAGGCAAGCGAAGCTCAACGCGAGTTCGAGCGTTGGGAGCGCGAGATGCAAAACAACACATTCGACGCCGAGCGCGAGTCGATCAAACCGGCGATAAAACTCTACGCCCTGGAGCGTATTGAGCAACTCGTTGACGAAAAAGCCGGAAGGGTGGCATGACATGGGCGTTGTAACCGACAAAAACGTCATTTTCCAAAACATTCTCGATCAGCAGAAACAGCTTATCAAAACGCAAGACCTGATGGCGAAAACGCTGACGTTCATACTCAATTCGTCGATTGACAATCGGACGGAGATGGAGAATTTTGATCTGCAAATCGATCAAATGCTCGAGAAAATGGCGGAGCTTGACAAAATCGAGGCGCGCATCGATGCGCTCGAGCAAACCGTCAATCGACTCGAGCAGGCGAATGCTCAACAGCAACAACTGTTCGATCGGCTCGAAAAAATTTTGAAGACGTCGGATGAAGAAAACAAATTCCGCGCGGCGGAGCTCAATTACCGATTGGATCAACTGACGCAATCAAACGAAGACCTGATGAAGAAGCTCGGAATCGCCACGCAGAGCAACGCGGGCGTCAAGCGATATCTTTCGTCGCTCGAAGAATTGATGCGTCTGATTGCCGCCAATCAATTGACGGACGAGGCTCGGAACGATGGGACTGCTTGACACAATAAAACATGCAAAAAAAACGGCGCAATCGTTATTTTCGACGGCGCAATTCATGGTTAATCAACAATCGTTTTTCGGCGGGCATGACGAGCTTCTTGAAAAAATGCATCAAACAGCCGATGTATCGATGTCCGTTCACGACAAATTGAAAGACACGGAGAAGCGGCTGAACGCGGTGCTCGCCATGTACGATCGATTGTCGAAACTCAACGCGCGGCTCGATGAATTGACGCGGCGCATCGAAAAGCTCGATGTTCTGTCGAAACCGCTTCCGGAATTTCCGACCGAGTTTCGGCGACTTGAATTGAAGAAAATCGAGCTCGATGAGCTTACGGACGTTTCGCTTGTCGAAAATACCGTGCGGAATTTGGAAGCCGATTTCAAACAACTCGGCTCGATCGAAGATTCAATGCGATTGATGCTCGTCAATCAACTGCTCCAAAAAACCGCGCGTTCCGTCGAGCAATTCAAAGCACTCGAGTACGACAAAGACGATGTCGACAGTTTAATGCGCGCGGCGAATGCCGGAAATGTCGAAGCGATGTTTGATCTGGCAACGTCGTATCGGTTCGGAATAGTGACGCCGGAAAATGTCGACAAGGCATTCGAGTGGTTCAAACGCGCGGCGGACGTCGGTTTTCTTCCGGCAGTTGCCGAGCTCGCCGCGTGCTACAGTTTCGGCATGGGAGTCGCCGAAGACTCCGAGAAGGCATTCGAGTTGTACACTTCGGCGGCCGAACGCGGCAATACCGAGGCGATGTGTCGATTGGCGGACATGTATCTCGAAGGCGACGGCACCGAGCGCAATCTTGCAAAAGTGTTTCATTGGTACGGCAAGGCGGCGACACTCGGCGATGTCGAGGGAATGGATCGCTTCGCGCAATGCTATAACGACGGTTGGGGCACGCGCGTCGACAAAGCAAAAGCCTTTGAATGGTTCCGAAAGGCGGCGGAGCTCGGCAATCTCGATGCGATGTACACCGTCGGATGTTTTTATCTCTTCGGCGACGGAGTTGCGGAGGACAAATCGGAAGGCTTTTCATGGTTGAAAAAGGCTGTCGACATGATTGACAGGCAGGACATAAATTATCTCGACGCGCCGCTGTATTATCTCGGGATTTGTTATCAAGCGGGCTGGGGCACGCGCAAAGATACAAAACAGGCGGCGGAGCTTTTCAAGCGTGTTGCCGATTGCAAACTCAAATATCAATTCGATGCGAAAGGTTTTCTCGCGCGAATGTATTTGAGCGGCAAAGGCGTCGATCAGGATCATGTCAAGGCGTTTCAATTGTTCAAAGACGTGGCGGAGAACGGCTCCGGCAATGACAAATCGGATGCGATGAATATGGTCGGGCGATGCTTTTACGAAGGCTGGGGCACGTCCGTCGACAAAAAATCGGCATTCGATTGGTATCGGAAGGGCGCGGATGCTGGCGACTCTTCGGCAATGTTTAATCTCGGCTCGATGTACGGCAGCGGCGAAGCGGTTGCGATGAATGATGCCGAGGCGTTTCGTTGGATGAAAAATGCGGCGGAGCATGGGCATCTCGAGGCAATGTTTGACACGGCAACGCGATATCTCTTCGGCTCCGGCGTCGAGAATAATCCTTCCGAAGCTCTGCGTTGGTTGAAAAAAGCGGCGGAGCTCAATCACGCCGAAGCAATGTTTTGGATCGGTCGAATGTACGAGAACGGCATGGGAATTGCCGTCGACAAGAGAGAAGCCTTCGTGTGGGACAGACGTTCCGCCGATCTCGGCGACGAAGATGCGATGTTCAACGTCGGTTGGGCGTATTACAACGGCGAGGGCATCAATGCAGACAAATCGGAAGCCTTCGCATGGTTTGAAAGGGCGTCGGAGCTCGGCAATGCAAACGCGATGAATTGGCTGGCGGGCATGTATCTCGCGGGCGACGGCGTCGATAAAAATGTCGACAAGGCGATCGAGTGGTACGAGCGCGCCAAACGAGCCGGCAATGAAGATGCTGCCGAAATGCTCGCGCGTTTAACAAAATGAGGAGAAAGAAACTCATGCGGCTCCGTCAAAACTTAATCCGTCAACATTAAAAAAAGCGAAGGCGATCATTGCCGAGCAACTTGAATTGGATGTTGATGAGATCAGTCCGTACTCCACATTTACGGATGATCTCGGTGCGGATTCGTTGGACTTGGTCGAGTTGGTCATGAGATTTGAGGACGAGTTCGGCATTGAAATTCCCGACCATGAAGCAGAAGAAATTAAAACCGTCGGGGATGCGGTCAAATACATCGACGAAAATATTTATTGAAAAAATGATGCGCCGCCGGAATTGATGTCAATTGCGAACGGCGATCGCCTTCACGCCATGATATTTCGCAAAAGTGACGTTATGCCCCTCCCCCGGATTGTCTGAAAGCTCGCCGCCGATCGACATA
>CALGGX010000414.1 GCA_937916025.1 uncultured Selenomonadales bacterium | reverse complement strand
CAAACTTCTGCAGGAAGAATATGGCGGTTTGCGTTCCGGTCGCGCCGAACGTCTTACTGCCGAGCTGAACGATCGCGCGGATTTTGAAACGGCGCAATAAAATGCTCCGCGCGGCAATGAAGGAGCCGGTGTCTTTATTGAGAAGCGAGCTCGGCAGAATGAGCGCGGCAACTCCGAGCGGCTTGAGCAATTGCGCGGCGCGCTCGACGAACAGCGTCTCGATCTCCGAACCGTCGTCGGAGATTTTGTCGAGGATCGAGAAATGTTTTTGCGTCTCTTCGGCGAGATGCGGTTTGAAGGCGGCAACGGCGTACGGCGGATTGGCGGTAAGAATGTCGAAACGCCCGGGCAGAATTTCTTTGCCGAAGTCGAAATTCACATGATCGTCGAGCCCGTCACCGAAAACAATATTGCCGAGCCCCGCGCCATGCATGAACAGCGCGATTTTCGAGACGCGCGAGAGTCTGTAATCTTTTTCGATGCCGTAGAGTTTCGAGCTGACCCATTTCGAATCGGGCTCGGCGTCGAAATTGCGGCGGACGCAATCGTTGACGGCTTCAAAGCCCTGCGTCAGAAAATGCCCCGCGCCGCAAGCGTAATCGATGATGCGCGGATAAATCACCTTGCCGTCTTCCGCGCAGATGATGCTCGACAGCGGCAGGCAATCCCAGATGAAACGCGTGAGCGGAATCGGCGTGAAGAATTGCCCCTCGTTCTGCTTGAAACCGTGATTGAGAAGTTGCTCGAAGAGATCGCCGAGGAGCTGAAGGTTTTTTGCGCCGATGATCCGATACCGCTCGAAAAGCCGAACGACCTCGACGAGGATTTTGCCGTTCTGCCGGAACAGTTTTTCATTGTGAATTTCCTTAAACGCGAACTCGTTGTTTGTAAAGAATTTCAATCGCCGAACGGTTTGATTGAGTTCGTCGATCAATTTCTGCCGCGACTGCCCCATGTAACCGTTCAAAACCTTTTCGACATAATCATTGCCGACATAGAAAATGTGCTCGCGCATGAATCGCTTCATGCCTTCCGAGTACAGCCGTTGGAGCCGATCCTGCAACGAATCGAAAGTATCCGTGCCGATCTTGTATTGAAATTCGACTTCGGCGTTTTCGGCTTTGGAACTCTCGTCGGCGAGCTTGCTGATGAACAACGCCGTCAATCGATTGAAGGCATTTTCTTTGTCCGAAACATTGTTATGACGGAGTATCTCCTCGAATTTGTTGATGATGCGATTTTTCTCCTCGAAGTCGACGAGATTTTTTTTCAGGAGCGGCGGCTCGTTGATGCGATAAGCGGCACTGTTTTCGGAAAAGATCACATCGCCGCAGAGTTTTTGCTCGAAAGTCTTCTTCCAAACTCGGAACAATTCTTCGGTTTTCGAGGCACGTCGATAGGCGGCTTCGGAGCAGTCGATCGTCTCGACGGAATGTTTGATTTCGCCGTCGACAAAATCCGCCGCGTAGAGGATCAGCCATTTGCACTCGCGCGTCTGTTGCCAATAGCTGAAGAGTTGACCGCCGTCGCGTTTCATCTGCTCGAGCGCGGCATCGTACTCGGCACCGGCGGTTTTGCACTCGATGATGAAGAGCGTTTGATTGTTGTCGAAATTTCGGACGCAAATGTCGGAGCGTCCGTCCGAGGCTCCGTGTCCGAGTTTCCATTTCTTTTCGAGCTCGATATGCTCGGCGCGGCAGCCTTTCGACATCAGTCGCGTGATGCACTCGAGCACGACGAAGTTTTCATTGCGATCGAAGCCGACCGTCGCGAACGGATACTGAATGCGTTTCAAGATCGGATCGACGGTGATCTTGCAATCGAGATCGGGAAAATATTTTTCGCAGACGTTGTCGATTTTTTCAAAGCCGAGAGTTGTCAACACGTCGACGAGATTGTTTGCAGTGATCAATTGAGCACCTCCTCGGCGCGTATTATAGCAAAAAAAATTGTAGGCGGAGCTTCCGACGCTCGGCGACAAAAAATTTTTTCTGCCGATTGCAATCTTGCAAAGCGGCGGCGGGCGTGATACAATCGACGCGAAAATTTTTTGATTGAATGAAGACAGCGGAGAGGAGTTTTCAATTTGTTTGGTTCAACGAGCGTCGGCATCGACTTGGGCACGGCGAACATTTTGGTATACGTGAAGGGCAAGGGGATCGTGTTGCGCGAGCCGTCGGTCGTGGCAGTCGACAAAGATACGGATTCGGTGCTGGCGATCGGCGAAGAAGCACGCGAGATGATCGGGCGCACGCCGGGCAATATCGTTGCAATCCGTCCTCTCCGCGACGGCGTGATCGCCGATTATGACATGACCGAAGCGATGATCCGATATTTTTTGGAAAAGGTAGTCGGGCGATCGTTCATTTTCCGTCCGCGAGTGATGATCTGCATTCCGACCGGCGTGACGGTTGTCGAAAAGCGCGCGATGCAGGAAGCGGCGGAACAAGCCGGCGCAAAGAAGACCGAGCTGATCGAAGAACCGATCGCGGCGGCACTCGGCGCGGGCATTGACATTTCGGAACCGGGCGGCTCGATGGTCGTCGATATCGGAGGCGGCACTTCCGATATTGCAGTCATTTCGCTCGGCGGCATCGTCGTGAGTGACAGCCTTCGAGTTGCCGGAGATAAGTTTGACTCCGACATCGAGGGCTACATCAAACGTCAATACAATCTGATGATCGGCGAGCGCACGGCGGAAAATATCAAAGTGACGGTCGGGGCGGCATTCCCGGGCTCTCGAGCGCAGAAAATGGACGTTCGCGGGCGAGACATTCTCTCGGGACTGCCGAAAAATATTCAGGTCGAAACGGACGAAATTGCGCGCGCGTTGAAAGACAGCGTCGACAAAATTGTCGCGTGTGTCAAAAGAGTGTTGGAAGATACGCCGCCGGAACTCGCCGCCGATATCATGGATCACGGAATTGTTTTGACGGGCGGCGGCGCGATGTTGCATGGTTTGGCGGAGCTGATTCGGCAGGAAACAAACATTCCGACGTGGCCGGCGGATGATCCGCTCTCATGCATCGCGCTAGGAACCGGCAAGGCACTCGAATTCAATTTTAAGTAGGAGATGATTGAAAATGTGGCGTGGACTGTACACGGCGGCAACCGGAATGATCACCGAGACGAAGCGTACGGACGTGATCGCAAACAACATTGCAAACGCCGCCACGACCGGCTACAAACACGACAAGGCAATTCATCGCGAGTTTGAAGCAATGTTGATTCGGCGCGTGCATGACTTTGAAAACGGCGGAATGGTCGGCATGCAGGACGGCTTTTCGGTCTCGCTCAACGAGCTCGGAACCAACAACAACGACGTGACGCAAATTCGCGGTTTCAATGCCGATCCGTTCTACGTTCCTTCGATCGGGCGGCTCGGGCTCGGCGATTACATTGACGAGATCGCCGTCGATTACGAGCAGGGTCCGCTCGAGTCAACCGGACATCAATTCGATCTGGCAATCGTCGGAGACGGCTTTTTCACCATCAACAGTCCGAACGGCATTCGATATACTCGCAACGGCGCATTCTTCAAAAACGCCGAGGGATATTTGCAGGACATTCGCGGGTACAATCTGCTCG
>CALGGX010000413.1 GCA_937916025.1 uncultured Selenomonadales bacterium | reverse complement strand
GCAACTCTGCGCTTGGAACGAAGCCCGCAAGCCCCACAAAGGCGAGGGGAGCAAGCGAGTAGATTGAAGGCGGATTTGTAGGCTTTCCGTCGATGTAGTAATCATAGGTGTAGTTTTTTGTAGGAATACCGAGCGCCATCTGTCCGCCTGCGCCAAAATAAAACGGATAAAAGCGGTAGTCGCGATAGGCACCTTCTACTAAAAATGAGCCGATGTAGTCCTTTGAAGGAATGGTCGCATAGCCTGCGCCGAGCGAAAACTGCCGCTTGCTGATAGGAAGCTTGCTTTCGTCAACGCCGCCTACGTCACCTTTTTTGTTGCCTTTACCGTTTCCTGCGGCTTCTGCTAAGTCTTTGTTTTCATACCGTTTTAGAATCGGCACAAAGACTTTTCCCGAAAGACTCCAGCGCAGAATGTAGCCTGCTTCCGTGCCTGCAATCAAAAATTCGCCGCCGATCGAAAATCCGAATGCGATCGAAAAAAATCCGGCAACGATCCAAAATCAATCGGCGAGCGAAACTTCCGATCTGAAGTCGGCATTTCGATGCGAGTACTGTCAAAAAAATTGCGAGTTCAGAATGAGCGGCGAGCCGACGACGCATGCCAAATCGCCGGTGCCGAAAGACGCACAAAAGATGGCGCGGCGATACGAGGCTTATCTCAAAAACGGGAATTTCAACGACGCCGACAGATATTACATCAACTCGCTGAATCGGCAACGGGAGATTATCGCCGAACGCGGATATGAGCCATGGACTTATGCGGCGCATCACATCATTCCTTACAAAGTCTTTTCCGAGTTTCCGAATACGAGTTACGTTGCAAATCTCTGCATTGATCCGAATGACGAAAGCACCCGAGTGTTTGACATCAACGATGCGGCGAATTGCATTCAATTGCCGACTCGAAGCTCGACGGCGAAATATGATACGCTTCTCGACTCCGCGCGGAAATATGTAAAGAAACTCCGAAAAAAATTGCCGGACTCCGTCCGATCACTGATCCCGATTGAAGAAATTGCTTCGTTTGAGCGGATGCTCGCCGTCGAAGCCGAACTCGAGTTTGAAATGCAATGGCATGACTCGCATCACACTTACAAGTTCCGCGCGGAAGAATTAAAGGAATTTGCAAGCGCAATCAATGAAAAATTCCCCGGCAAAGAACTGCTCTGCTACACAGACGCCGTCAAACGCAAATTGGATATAATCGAGGGCGGCATCGAGCTCAATGACATTTGCGCGGCACAAGTACGATACAGACTTCTGCGCTTGATTGACAACATTCGACAACATCTCGCCGACTTCGCCAAATCTCCGCAGTCGAGTTATCCGTATTTCGTCACGAAAAACAATATTTTTTATGCATTACAGGAGGCGGCGCAATGAAATTTTTCAAGATGTACTCTCAACCGTCCGTGGAAGAATACGTCGTGCCGGGCAAAGAAATTGAAGTGCTCATGCGCGGTTGCCGATATTCGGAATTTCAATTCCTCGATCGCTCGCCGTTGTCGGTTGAAATATCCGAAGAGGGCGGAACGATTTTTCCCGACTTCATCGAATATCAAACGATCCCGTTGATCTCCGCATCGATGAGCAGGATTTTCGATGCGCTCGACATTGATTATGTCTTCTTCAAACCGGTGCAATTGACATTCGCCGAGCGCGGCATTTCGGAAAATTATCGACTGGCTCTGCCGCCGAGGATCAATTGTCTCAACCGGTGGCGAAGCAAAATCGACATCGATGACGAGCCGTTTGTATTGCCATTGGAACGGATTTGCGAGGCAATCAAAATTGTCATTGACGAAAACAAGATCGGACGTTATGACATCTTCCGCGCGGCGGGCATCGTAAATTCGGACATCATAGTGACCGAGCGGCTCAAAAATGCGCTGGCAGCCGAGGATTTCAGTAATTTGTATTTCCATGAATTGGAGGAATGAGTATGACAACACAGACGTACAAAACAATCATTTTTGAGGAGTTCAACAGCGACGCGGATGATCTCTATACGATTTTGGAAAACGCCGACGATCCCGAGTCAAACAAATTGGTCGAGAAGATCGACGGGCTGTCCGTCAACAGCTTTGCGCAATTCATAAAGAAGTTCGCGCCGAAAGTGTATGAAGTGTGTCAATCGATCGACGGCAACATTCGCTTTTTTTATACTTTCAACAGAAATGCGGTGAAGGATCAACATTACGTCGAGCATGACATTGCCGATCAGGCGTATTTCAAGATGCTCTCGCGCTTGTACTCGGAAAAAGGCATAACCGCCGATTCCAATTTGAAATTCAACGACGAGGCAATTCTTGAAATGCTAGATCGGAAGAGC
>CALGGX010000412.1 GCA_937916025.1 uncultured Selenomonadales bacterium | reverse complement strand
GACATTGCATTTTACATTCAACACGCGGCGAATTTCGATCGGGCGGCATTCGAGAGCGAGATCGCTCTGGATGCAAACATTCGCGACTTCCTCATGCGCACGGTTGAGTCAAACGACATGGCAATTTCGATGATCACCGCCTCGCATGCCGGCTTCACTCTTTCTGCCGATGACAATCGAAACATTCCGATTGAGGAACGCACCATGGTGCCGTTGATTTACGATGCCGTCAACAGCGATTGGTACACCCGCGCGGCGGCGGAGCGAAATTTGATCTTCACCGATGTGCGGCGTTTTGCCTTCAATGATGCGCTCGGATTTTTTTGCGCCATGCCGTGTTTTGACGAAAACGGAATGATCGGCGGCGTTGCCTGCGCTCAAGCGTCGCTCGACGGCATCGGGCGCATTGTCGACGAAGTGAGTATGCACGAGCATGGTTTTTGTTTCGTTGTCGACGACGGCGGGCGAGTGATTTTCTCATCCGACAAAGCCGTATACTCGGCGGACAATCCGAACGAGCTCGCCGTCAATCTTAATCACGATCTCCGATTGAATGACAACAATCCGGAGCTGGTAGCAACAGTCATTCATATGTTGAGCGGCGGCAAGGGAGTTCGCGAGGCATCGATTAACGGCAAGCAATATTACATTGCATTCGCGCCGATCGAACAAACGCAGTGGAGTTTTGCGGCGGCGATTGAGGAGCGCGTAGTCCCCGAGCCGATCATCGAAAACGCCGAGCTGATCAAAGCCTTGACGAAAAAGCGCATCGCCGAACTCGATGATCATATGATGCAGACGATGTTGTTTTTTGGAATGTTCGTTGCGGTGTTGCTGCTCGCGACGGCGTATGTCGGGCGGCGGCAATCGGATCACTTTGTCGAGCCGATACATCAACTCTCGGACGGCGTGCGCGAGATCAGCATGGGCGATCTCAACAAAAAGCTCGACATTCACACCGGTGACGAACTTGAGAGTCTCGCGATCAGTTTCAACACAATGACCGAAGAGCTGAAGAATTACATGCGCAATTTGAAAACCGTGACGGCAGAGAAGGAGCGCATCGCGACCGAGCTCGACGTCGCGGCGAACATACAGCAATCGATGTTGCCGAACGTATTTCCGCCGTTTCCGGATCGAAAGGAATTCGAGATATACGCGTCGATGCATGCGGCAAAAGAAGTCGGCGGCGATTTTTACGACTTCTATCTGCTCGACAAACATCATCTCGTGATCACAATTGCGGACGTGAGCGGCAAGGGAGTTCCGGCGGCGTTGTTCATGGTGATCTCGAAAACGATCTTGAAGAATTTCGTCGTGAGCAGTTTCGACGATCTGGCCGAAGTTATGACGGTTGCCAATCAACAGCTCTGTCAAAACAACGACGAAATGATGTTCGTAACGGTTTTTATGGCGCAAATCGATCTTCGTACGGGCGAAACGATCTGCGTCAACGGCGGGCATAATCCGCCGCTCGTTCGGCGCAACGGCAAATTCGAGTATTTGAAATTGAAAAAGAGTTGCGCGCTCGGCATCAACGAATTGCTGAAATTTCGGCAGAGCAGTTTGAAACTCGAGCCGGGTGATGTTATATTTCTTTACACGGACGGAGTAACGGAAGCGATCGACGCGGATGAAAATCAATATTCGGAAGCGCGACTGCTCGAAACGCTGAACCGAATCCGCGCGGATTGTTCGGTCGAAGAGATCATATCGACGGTCAAACATGATCTGAAATCGCATGTCAAGGGCGCGGAGCAATCAGACGATATAACAATGCTCGCGATGAAATTCAATCATTGCGATAAGAAATAATTTTTTTCGGAAGGGGTAATACAATGGACATCATCAAAGAACGCGACGGCGAAAATCTCACCGTCAAACTCACGGGGCGGCTCGATGCCGTCACCGCCATGCAACTCGACAAAGAGCTCGCCGGAGAACTCGCCGGTGTCAAGACGCTTACGCTCGATCTCGCGCAACTCAATTACGTTGCCTCCGCCGGCTTGCGCATTCTGCTCAAAACGCAAAAGAAAATGACGCGGCAGGGCAATATGTCAATCAAAAACGTGCAGGCGGGCGTGCGCGAAGTGCTCGACATGACCGGTTTTTCCGACATGCTCAACATCGAAGACAACTCAAAACGCAAACTCAGAATTTCGATCTGAAAGGTGGCTCGCAATCATGATCAACGCGCTCGAATTTGAAGGGCTCCGCTTCCGCTCAAAGGTTCCGATCCCGTTCGTCGAGGAAAATTTCTTCCTGCCGCAAAATGTTTTTATTGAAGGGTACTTCCCCGTCGGCACGATCTTCACCTTCGATCGTCCGGTCTGCTCAAAAAAAATGAACGCCTTTGACGAGCAGGTCAACGATTACTGCCACGCTGCCGCGCTCGTCTACTCGAATAAACTCAACGGCGCGGAGGCGGACGAAGACGAATACACCGTGACGTTTCACGTCGATCTGTCGACGATGTTTCTTCTGCTCGATCCGATTGACGCCGACGGCAATCCCATTCAATTGTGATCGCCATGAAACGGCTGATATTGACATTGATGCTGTCGTTGATGCTTGCAACTTCGGCGGCGGCGCAATCAATCACTGCCGAGGGCTTCGGACTCGACAAAAACGAAGCTCTGCTCGATGCGCAGCGCAACGGTGTCGAGCAGGTCGTCGGCTCATTCATCGACGCGCAAACTCTCGTCGAAAACTCGATGCTCGAATTGAGTCGGATATATTCTTCGGCGCAGGGCTTTGTTCGCAACGTCAAAGTGATAAGCGAGTCGCGGCAAGCGGACGGCACGTACATGATCCGCGCGAGCATGGATGTCGACAGCGAGCCGAATACCGAGCTGATGAGTCGACTCGAAACGATCATGCGATTGAATGATCCGCGCATTACCGTGATCATTCTGAAAGACAACGCCGCCGCCGGAACGCACGACGATCTCGCCGAATCCGCGCTCAACGACAGTCTGTTGAATGTAGGCTTTTCACATGTCGTCGACGCCGATATCGTTGCCAATCTCGAGAACGCCGTCCTGCTCGAGCGAATTTACAACGGCGAGAAGGGCTTGGTCGGAGTCGGAAGCAGTTACGGCGCGGATTATCTCGTGCTCGGCAAATCCCATGCGTCGGCAAATCAAATCACACTGCCGGATTATCGCGGCGGCTACAAAACTCTGCCGTACTCGAACGCGCTCGCCGAACTTACTGCGCGCATCATCAGCTTGTCGACGGGCGAGATCATCGGCACGTTTTCTGTCAAGGGCGCGGGTAAACCCGGAGCAAATTCCGATTTTGTCGAGCGCGAAGCGATTGCCAATGCCGCGCAAAACGCCGCCGTCGAGCTCGAGAAGAAATTCAAGCGGCTCGCAATGACCGTTCGCTCCAATCGCCGCGCGGAACGCTGAATGCGGGGAGGCAACCATCATGAAGTCAATCAAAACACTGTTGTCGGCATTGATCTTATTCGTGATCTGCTCGAGCGCGGTCTCGGCGGCGTCACTCGATTAGGACTCGCGAGTTGCCGTCATTCCGTTCCGCGTCCGAGCGAGCGTCGACGCCGATCTCATGCAAGAAGATAAGGAATCGGCAACAGAATACGTCACGGTCGAGCTCGAAAAATCCGGACGTTTCATCATCGAGGAGCGCGAGCGGCTGGTTGAATTGATCGACGAGCAGATCGCCGTCGGGCAGAGCGGCTTGATCGATCCGAGCACCGCC
>CALGGX010000411.1 GCA_937916025.1 uncultured Selenomonadales bacterium | reverse complement strand
ATTTATCGGCGTGGTCGGCATCGACATGAAAGACAACTCCGTTTCGACATATCAGATTGAAGACGGCATCAACAAAGCGCGCGCGATCGATGTCAGCAAAAAAAATTACATCGTGGCGGAAGCGAAAAAATTCAGCACGGACGGCAATTACACTTTCGCGCATGTCGACGATTTCAACGGCGTGATCACGGATACGAAGCCGAAGGCGGATCAATTTCGCGCGGCGTCCGAGCTCGGCATTGAGATCATTCTGCCATGAAAAACACCGGTCGTCGGGAAAAATCTCGACGGCTTTTTTCACTACAAAAAATTTTTTTACTTAAACTCATTGACGGTCGGCAGATTCGATCACCAACTTTGCCGTAAACGTCACCATCAACGGCGGCAAAGGCAATGACGTCTTCCGAGTCGGCGCGGGCAACGACATCATCGACAAGTACACTGCAGACCGATCAAAGGCGTCGTCAACAAAGTGATCGAAGTCGACGGCACGAAATACAAATTCGCAAAAACGACGACGAATCTCGCGGCGGCAGCATTGTTGGCGAGCGCATCGCAATTGTCGGTTTCGGCGGCGGACGAGGCGGCATTGGCGTCGATGCAATTCGATCGGCAGAATTCGGCAACGCAAATCGCAGCGACTTCAAACATCATCGAAAAGAAGCGCAAATAAAAATTCGCGTCGAGATCAAAACACAATGCGAGGGCAATTAACCGTCCTCGTTTTTTATTGCGAGCATTGACAATGATTGTCTTTAATGATAGTATTCGACAATGAAATTCATTTTGAGAGGTGCAGATGAAATGACATTGCAGGAAGGCGAGCCCGGCATGACGGTGCGGATTGATTCCGTCGGCGACTCGAAACTCAAAAACCGATTGATGACGATGGGCTTAATCCCCGGCACGCGCGTCGAAATTCTCCGCACGGCACCTCTCGGCGATCCGATCGCCATTCGACTTCGTTCTTACAATCTGGCGATGCGCCGAGACGACGCCGCCAAAATTCATGTCACCAAACTCGATTGACGGGAGGCGAATATAAATGTCTGCATTATCGGTTGCATTGACGGGCAACCCCAACACCGGCAAGTCGACGATCTTCAACGAACTCACCGGCGCGCATCAAAAGATCGGCAACTGGCCCGGCGTCACCGTCGACAAAAAAGTCGGCACGATCGAATATAAAGGACGCACGATCTCGGTCGTCGATTTGCCCGGCACTTATTCAATCAACGCGCACTCGCAGGAAGAAGTCGTCGTCAGCGATTATTTCCGCGACAACAAACCCGACATCGTCGTCAACATCGTCGACGCGTCGAACATCGAGCGTAACCTCTTCCTGACCATTCAATTGATGGAGAACGGCATTCCGCTCATCATCAATCTGAACATGATGGACGAGGCGGAGCGGCACGGCGTCGTGATCGACAAGCAGAAATTGGAAGCGGCATTCGGCATGCCCGTCACCGAGACCGTCGGGCGAAGCAGCAAAAGCACGAAGAAACTCCTCGACGTGTTCACTTCGACCGTGATGTCGAGTTATCATCCGAGCGAGATGATCGAGCAGCACATCGGCAAAGTCAATCGGCTGAAACAAAGCGGCTTGTCGAAAGACAAGATCGAAGAGGAGATCATCGCCGCGCGGTATGACTTCATCGACGCAGTCATGTCTTCGGCAGTGACGACGCACGATATCGGCGCGACGCTCACCGACAAACTCGATAAGTGGCTCGCAAACGGCGTCACTTCGCTCGTGATCATGGTCGCGCTGTTCTATCTGCTGTTTCAGTTTACGTTCAATTGGGTGGGGCAACCGCTCGCGGACGCGCTCGGCGATTTTCTTACGGGAGATTTCGCCGATTGGGCACGCGAGGCAATGGCAACGGCAGGATGTCACGCGTTGCCTTCGTCATGGATCCGATCATGCGCCGCGCGGGGCTGAGCGGCAAAGGCATCATGCCGTTGATCATGGGCTTCGGCTGCGGCGTTCCTGCGATTATGGGAGCGCGCGCGCTCGACACCAATAAAGATCGCATGATTTCGATTTTGATCACGCCGTTTCTGACATGCAACGCGAAGGTTCCGATCATGGCATTGTTCGCCGTAATGTTTTTCCCCGACAACGCCGCCAACATCGTCTTCGCCATGTATTTCATC
>CALGGX010000410.1 GCA_937916025.1 uncultured Selenomonadales bacterium | reverse complement strand
GATCGAATACTTCCGATCCAAAGACAAATTGATTGAAGCGCAACGCATCGAGCAACGCACGAATTACGATCTCGAGATGATTTCGGAAATGGGCTATTGTTCCGGCATCGAAAATTACTCGCGACATTTGACGCAACGCGAGCCCGGGCAGCCGCCGTTTACTTTGATCGATTACTTTCCGAAAGATTTTTTGATCGTCGTCGACGAGTCGCATGTTACTCTGCCGCAATTGCATGCGATGTATGCCGGAGATCGCTCGCGCAAGACGACGCTCGTCGAAAACGGCTTCCGATTGCCTTCGGCATTCGACAATCGCCCGTTGACTTTTGAAGAATTCGAGGCGCGCATCGATCAAATGATCTGCGTCTCGGCAACTCCGGCGCAATATGAACTCGAGCGCGCGCAACAAATTGTCGAGCAGATCATTCGCCCGACGGGTTTGCTCGATCCGATTGTCGAAGTTCGTCCGCTCGAAGGGCAAATCGACGATCTGATCTCGGAAATAAAAATTCGCGTCAAACGCAAAGAACGAGTACTCATCACGACGTTGACAAAAAAATTCGCCGAGCACCTGACCGATTTTCTCAAAGACGCAAAGATCAAAGTCCGTTACCTGCACTCGGATATCGCGACGCTCGAGCGCGCCGAATTGATTCGCAATTTCCGCGCGGGAAAATTCGACGTGCTCGTCGGCATCAATTTATTGCGCGAAGGGCTCGATCTGCCGGAAGTCTCATTGATTGCGATCCTCGACGCCGATAAGGAAGGCTTCCTTCGCTCCGATACGGCGTTGATTCAGACAATCGGACGCGCCGCGCGGAATGCAAACGGCTTCGTGATCCTCTACGCCGATCGAATGACGGACTCGATGTCGCGCGCAATCGGCGAGACAAATCGTCGTCGGCAAATCCAATCGCAATACAATCAAAAACATGGCATCATCCCGAAGACAATCGAAAAACCGATTGCTCCGTTGATCGAAATGCCGCTGATCGAAACGCCGAAGAAAAAGCCGAATCCGGCAAATGCGATCAAAAAACTGCCGAAGGCGGAGCGGCAGAAACTAATCGAGCGGCTCGTCGACGAAATGAAAGAGGCTTCGCGACAATTGCAATTCGAGCGCGCGGCGGAAATTCGCGATCTTATCATCGAACTTGAAGGGCATTTTTAAATTCCGTTTAACAGAATGGACTGATTTTATGGCAAAGCTGAATAACGTGGCGGACGGCATGCCCAATGCACGTGTCAATATTTCGAGCGTATATGAAGAAGGATTTTTTGTTGTCGACGGCGCGATCGTCGATGATCTCGACGATTTTTATGACGCCGTATTTACCACTGAAGCCGGTGACAACGACATTACGGTCGGTGTCGTGCAAGGCAATCAAAACTACATCGCTTTAAGCCGACAGATGATCACCGTTTCCGGCGAGCAAAATCGCATCGGCTGGAATGTTACCGGCTCCGCGCTCGACGACGAGATTTTCGTCAACGACGATTACTCGACGATTCACGCCGGTGCCGGAGACGATCGGATCACGCTCGGCAACAACGGTGCAAACGTGTCAATCGACGGCGGCGCGGGTTCGGATCAAATCCTCGTCAACGGCAACAACGCTTATGTATTCGGCGGCGAGAATGCGGATTCGATCACTGTCGGAAGCGGCGTATCTTCGATCACGTTTGCCGATCTCGATACGGCTGAAGATGCACTCGCCTTCGATCAATCGCTCGAACTCTACTCTTTCACTTCTGAAGAAACGAACGGCGATCTCATTCTCTCGTCCGATCGGATCACTTTGCATTTCGACAACAAATCGCTGTTTGACATGCTCGATTATTCTTTCGACAACGCCGGCACTTCAACCACGATCTCCGAGCTTCTCGCACCGACTTTGACAAATCCGTCGGCGGCGATTGATCTTTCGGAAGCGGACGGCGAACCCGGTGCGTTTGTTGTCAACGGCTTTGCTTCGCTCGAAGACGGTGAGGAATTTTACGATGCCGAATTCAAACATACCGTAAGCAATGCCGATATCGTTGTCGGAACCGTCGCGAGCGATCATGTCTATGAAGCCTGGGAAGCGTTGAATGCAATCGGTAAGCAACGCGTTTCGGTTGACGGCGGTTGGTTCGTAACCGGCTCCGACTTCGGCGATCAATACATCGTAAGCGGCGATCGCACGACCGTCAACGCCGGGGCGGGAGATGATTCAATCGTCAACAGCGGCAGTTTCGTTTTGCTCGACGCCGGCGCGGGCGATGATCAAATTGCAATCGGTTGCTCCGATGTAACCGTGCACGGCGGCGCGGGCAACGATCGCATTACGATCAACGCGGGCGGCAATCATCTCATCGAAGGCGGCGAAGGATCGGACCTTTTCAATATCAACGGCGTGTCGACGATCACTTTTGCCGATCTCAATACGGCTGAAGATTCGTTATCGTTCGGAGAAGACATCGACTCGCTTTCGTATATTTCGGATGAATACGGAACGACGCTGTACGGCGGCGGATTTTTCCTTGTCTTTCGCGAAAGAACTCTTTCGGAAATTCTGAATTTCAACATTCAACGCGGGACGGAGCAGCTCGTTTTATCCGATTTGATCAATTCGACGATCGAAAATCCTGCAGTGTCGATCGATCTGTCGGATGCAGACGAAGAAAGCGG
>CALGGX010000409.1 GCA_937916025.1 uncultured Selenomonadales bacterium | reverse complement strand
CCGCCCGCCCACCCTTCCAAGGCTGTCGCCTTCGATAACCTCTATGAAATACCGACGCCGAGTTACGTCGTCTTCGAAGAAAAACTCCGCCGCAATTTGGAAATTCTTTCGACATTGCAATGCGAAGCCGACGTCAAAATTCTTCTCGCGCAAAAATGCTTCTCGATGTTTCGGTTCTATCCGATGATCTCGAAGTATTTGTCGGGGACGGCGGCGTCCGGCTTGCATGAGGCGATGCTTGCGGCGGAGTATTTCGATGGCGAGAATCATGTCTACAGTCCGGCGTTCCGCGCGGACGAGATCGATCGGATTGCGGCGATCTGTGATCACGTCGTCTTCAATTCGTTTCGGCAGCTCGAGAAATTTCATGATGCGGTCGCGCATCGATCGATCGGACTTCGGCTCAATCCCGAGCACTCGACGCAAGCGCATGCGATTTACGATCCGTGCTCGCCGAGCTCTCGATTGGGAGTACGCCGCGCGGAGTTCGATCGACATACCGAGCTGATTGATCTGATTGACGGCTTGCACATGCACACGCTTTGCGAGCAGAATTCGGACGCGCTCGAAGAGACGGTCGACGCGCTCGAGCGAAACTTCGGCGAGTATCTCGGGCGAATGAAATGGCTCAATCTCGGCGGCGGGCATCACATCACGCGCGCGGATTACGATCTCGATCGACTGAAGCGCGTGATTGATCGGCTGAAGCGTCGATACGATGTAGAAATATATCTCGAGCCGGGCGAAGCGATTGCATTGAATGCGGGCGTGCTCGTCTCGACAGTGCTCGAAATTCAACCGACGATCGACGGAGTAAGCAATGCAATCATCGATGCGAGTGCGGCGTGCCACATGCCGGACGTGCTCGAAATGCCGTACCGCCCGGGCATTGTCGGATCCGCGCGGATTGGAGAGAAGCCGTTCGGATATCGTTTCGGTGGCGCGACATGTCTGGCGGGCGATGTGATTGGAGAGTACTCTTTCGATCGACAATTGCGCGAAGGCGATCGGATTGTTTTTGAAGACATGGCGATTTACTCGATGGTCAAAAACAACACCTTCAACGGCATGAATTTGCCGACGATCATCGCGGTCGACGGCGAAAATAATTTTGAAGTCGTGCGCTCGTTCGTGTATAATGATTTCAAAATTCGGCTGTCATAAGAAAGGAGGAATATTAATGAAGCCAATCAAAGCTCTGATTTTTGGCATAGATGATCTCTTCCTAAACTTGAAACCTTATTATGATCGGGAAGTTAAAAAGGGAAATTTAGAGATTGTCGGTTATGCCGTGATTCAAAATAATCAAATTGCTTTAGTGAAAAATTTAATCGGTCAACCTCTGCAAAGTTTTTCATTTCAAAAAATAATCATTTCTTCATCGCGTAATTTTATGACCAAGTTTAAACTGGCGAAGAATTTCTTTTATATAAAAGGGGGGGATCAATTATCGCTGAATGATGTCATCGATGGAAAAATTTTCATGATTCCCAATTTTGATTTTTCAAGATTTTGTATTGAAGGAATTGCTTACGGAAGAGCACCGGAACAACAACCGCTTGCATTTTGCAGCGGATATTATTCCACCATGCATCCGAAATGTTTCATCAACAACAGTGTTAAAGTTGAAGTGGGAACTGCGAGCTATTGTGGTGCAACTTTGGAACGTAACGGTTTAGTCTCCATAGGAAATTTTTCTTCGCTGTCTTGGGGACTTACTTTCAGCCTGAATTTAAATCAGAATCACAATCATTTTAGAGTAGCACTTCAAAGTTATTGGAGTTTCGGTTGGGATTTGCCTGATGATTACAAACGACATTTTAAACAGGGATCGAAATTGATATTTGGTTCTGATGTGTGGGTCGGTCGAGGCTGTTCTTTTGTAATTGCAAATCCCGATAAATCCATTCGTGTCGGCAACGGTGCAATCATTGCAACGAACAGCAATGTTATAAAAGATGTGCCGCCTTTTGCAATCGTTGGCGGCAATCCTGCGCAATTCATAAAATGGAGGTTTGATCGTAAAACAATAGAGGCTCTTGAACGAATAGCATGGTGGAATTGGGACTTGGAAAGAATTTATGATAACTTCAGATGGTTTTATGATCCTGTGGAGTTTGTAAAAAAATTCGATCCGCAATGAATCAAGCATTGGTAAGATGAATGCTATCGGTTGTAAGTATATGGCGGGTGGGTGGGATTTTTTTCAAGGAGTTGAAGTTTATGGCATTTTATTTCAGTGAACCCTCGCATACTTTCGGCGAATATCTGCTCGTGCCGGGCTATTCCTCGTGCGAGTGCATCCCCGCAAACGTCGATCTCAAAACTCCGCTCGTCAAATTCAATCGCGGCGAAGAGTCCAAACTCTATATGAACATTCCGATGACGTCCGCGATCATGCAAGCCGTCTCCAATGATACGATGGCAATCGCCCTCGCGAAGGAAGGCGGCGTTTCATTCATCTACGGCTCGCAATCCGTAAAAGACCAAGCCGCCATGGTTCAGCGCGTCAAAAACTATAAGTCCGGCTTCGTCTCCAGCGATTCCAATATTAAGCCGACGACCACGCTTAACGAAATTCTCGAACTGTTGAAACAAACAGGACATTCGACCATGGCTGTCACCGACGACGGCAAACCGACCGGCAAATTGCTCGGCATCGTCACCAGCCGCGATTATCGCATCACGCGCATGACCGGCGAAGAGCAGGCGAAGGACTTTATGACGCCGTTCGAGAAGTTGATCTACGCCGACGCCGATACCACCACGCTCCCGATGGCGAATGATCTGATCTGGGAGAATAAGCTGAACATGCTCCCGCTCGTCGATAAAAAACAGCGGCTCCGTTACATGGTTTTTCGCAAGGATTACACAGACAACAAAACCAATGCGCTCGAGCTCATCGACAAGAAGAAACGCTACATCGTCGGCGCGGGCATCAACACTCGAGATTACGCCGAGCGCGTTCCCGCATTGCTGAAGGCGGGCGCGGATGTTCTCTGCATCGACTCCTCGGAAGGCTTCTCCGAGTGGCAGAAGATCACGCTCGAATACATTCATAAAAATTTCGGCGAGGACGTCAAGGTCGGCGCGGGCAATGTCGTCGATGCGGACGGCTTCAGATTTCTCGCCGCAGCCGGTGCCGATTTCAT
>CALGGX010000408.1 GCA_937916025.1 uncultured Selenomonadales bacterium | reverse complement strand
GGACTTGAACCTATGACCTTCGGGTTATGAGCCCGACGAGCTACCGACTGCTCCACCCCGCGTCCTGCATGTCAACGACCGAAGCCTGTTAACAGTGTTGAATATTACCACAGCCGCTTTTGACTGTCAAGTGATTTTTTCGCGCACGCATTTAAAAATTGAAGTAGTTCATCATCTTCTCGGTGAGCGACTTCGGATCATCATCCCGATGCTCGAGCAGATAATTCAACGCCGAAGAGTAGAAAAACGACGTGATCGGCACATATCGATTGTATTTCCGAAAATCGCCCCGGATCATCAATTTGTCATGCAATCGAGAAAAATCCTCGCGCGTCGCGGAATGCTTCGTCACGATTTTTTTCAGCCGTCGATCGGCGTTGACGAATTCCCAGATCGCGTCAATCAATTCGTCTTTGTTTCGATCGGTCAGGAATTTGTTGATCAACGAAACGCTTCGGTTCGAAACGCGCATCGTCCGAATTATTTCCGTCAAAAAGAAAATCGTCAGCGCGAGCAACGCCGTCGGCAAAAATATTTCCAATGCAATAACCTCCTTTATGCTTGCTTGTATTATACATCGACAGCATTTATAATGATCCGAAAAAATTCTGTTTGGAAAGGATTTTTCGCATGACGAAACTCGGAACTTTTTATGGAATTGGAGTCGGACCGGGCGATCCGGAGCTCTTAACCGTCAAAGCGATTAACGCAATCAAAAGCGTCGACGTGATCATCGCGCCGAAGACGGAGAAGAAAGAGGGCAGCGTCGCGCTGTCGATCGCCCGGTCATATCTCAAAACGGACGTCGAGATCGTTTACCAGGTTTTTCCGATGGTCAAAGATTTTGCCGAGTCGCCGGAAGTTTTTGACGAAAACAAATCGGAGATCATGTCGATCCTTGGGAGCGGAAAGAATGCCGCGTTTTTGACGATCGGCGATCCGATGTTCTACAGCACTTACATTTACATCTTTCGACTGCTGAAAAATGAAGGCGTCGACGTAATTACAATCCCGGGCGTGCCGGCGTTTTTGGCGATTGCGGCACAACTCGGATACCCGCTCGCCTTCGGCAACGAGATTGTCTCGATCATTCCGGCAACCGCGCCGCGCGGCTCGCTCGAAGCGGCGTTGGAAGCATGCGATGCGGCGGTGCTGATGAAGGTATATCGGAATTTTGATGAGATCGTCGACGTGCTTGAGCGGCATGAAAAAATTGACGACGCGATCCTTGCAAGTCGATGCGGACTGTCGGATGAAAAAATCGTTGTCGATCTGAAAGCGCATCGCGGCGAGCAGTTGAATTATCTCTCGACAATATTGACGAAATGAGTTGATTGCATGAGTTATTACATCAGTCAAAGCCGGAAGAATTTTTGGCACGGAAAATTCTCGACTCTGCCGGACGATCTCGTCGTGCATGCGATCTCTACGCGAATGAGCGGCGTCAGCAAATCGCCTTTCGACAGTCTTAATCTCGCGTTGCATGTCGGAGATCGCGCGGAAGATGTTTTGATCAATCGGAAATATTTCGCGGCGTCGCTCGATCTCCGCGCGGAAGATATCGTCACGCCGAATCAAGTGCATGGCGAGCGAGTCGCGCGCGTCGACGAAACTCATCGCGGCAGAGGCGCGCTCGATTACGACGACTCGATTAAAGAGACCGACGCGTTGATCACCGATACGCCGAACTTGCCGTTGATGCTCTGCTTTGCCGATTGCGTTCCGATCATGTTTGTCGATCCGAGCAATCGCGCGGTCGGGATTGCGCACGCCGGTTGGAAGGGCACGGTCAAAAAAATCGCCGCGCGGACGCTCGAAGCAATGACGCGCGAGTTCAACACCGAGCCGTCGGAATGTTTGATTGCAATCGGACCGTCGATCGGCGCGTGTTGTTACGATGTCGGCGAGAATGTCATTGCCGAATGTCGAAAGCAATTTCCGAATCACGACGAACTTCTTATCGAGCGCGAAGGCAAGACGTATTTCGATCTGCAACAGGCGAATACGGTTGCTTTGACCGAAGTCGGAGTTCCGATTGCAAACATCGACACGGCGCGCGAATGCACTTGCTGTAAGTCGGGATGGTATTTCTCGTTCCGAGCCGCGCGCAAGAAAAATCAATCCGAAACCGGACGTATCGCCGCAATTATCTCGATCAAAGAAGATTTTGTTTGATGACGGACTCGCCGTCGCGCTCGGCGATCAGATACAGCGGGCGTCGTTTGCATTCGTTGAAAATGCGTCCGAGATATTCGCCGATGACTCCGAGAAACAGCAATTGCACTCCGCCGATGAACAAGATCACCGAGATCAGCGAAGGATATCCCGGCACGTCACCGCCGTAAATCAACGTCCGAAGCACGATGAAGATCATGTACAACATTGCCGCCGTCGAGATCAAACAGCCGAGAAACGACGCAATCCGAAGCGGCACCATGGTGAAGCTCGTGATGCCTTCGAGCGCGAGATTGAACAGCTTCCAATAATTCCATTTCGTTTTTCCTGCCGCGCGCGCGTCGCGATCGAACGGCAGTTCTTTTTTTTCAAAGCCGATCCAACTGAACATGCCCTTCGTGTATCGTTGCGTCTCGCGCATCAACTTCAACGCCTCGATGCACTGCCGATCCAACAATCGAAAATCCCCCACGTCGATCTGGATTTGAAAATCCGTCATGCGTTGCAACAATTTGTAATACGTGTGTGACGACCATTTTTTGAACCACGACTCGCCCTCGCGACTGCGGCGTTTCGCGCAAACGTCTTTATAACCGCGCCGCCACCAGTCGATCATCTCCGGCACCAACTCGGGCGGATCTTGCAAGTCCGCGTCCATGATTATAACCGCATCGTCGTCGACGTGATCAAGTCCGGCGATCATTGCCGTCTCCTTGCCGAAGTTTCTCGACAGCGCAACGTAATGCACCCGCGCATCCCGACGCCGAAGCTCGCGCATGATCTCGAGCGTCCCGTCCGAACTGCCGTCGTTGACGAACACATATCGAAATCGGCAACCGTCAATCCGCTCGATCACCGACTGCACGCGCGCGTAGAATTTTTCAAGCACCGCCTCTTCGTTGTAGCACGGAACGAGGATCGCAATTGTTTTCAACTCTTCCATTCAAACCTCCGAAATGCAATCAACAAAATCAAGCATGCGAGCGAGATCGCGCCGCCGAGTTTCAGCC
>CALGGX010000407.1 GCA_937916025.1 uncultured Selenomonadales bacterium | reverse complement strand
TGACGGTCGACAAGGGCGATTGGGTTGCGATAATGGGCCCGAGCGGCTCCGGCAAAACGACGTTGATGAATATCATCGGCTGCATGGATCATGCCACGGAGGGCGAGATATCTCTCGACGGCATTTCGCTGATGGACATCAACGACGAGCAGTTGACTGAAATACGGCGCGAGAAGATCGGCATGGTGTTTCAACAATTTCATCTCGTGCCGTATCTGACCGCGCTCGAAAACGTGATGGTCGCGCAATATTATCATTCGATGCCGGATGCGGACGAGGCAATGGCGGCTCTCAAACGCGTGGGCTTGGAAGATCGCGCCGATCACATGCCGAGTCAATTGAGCGGCGGCGAGCAACAGCGCGTCTGCATTGCGCGGGCGTTGATCAATTATCCCGTGCTGATCCTCGCGGACGAACCGACCGGCAATCTTGACGAGGCAAATCAAAATCTTGTCATGCAGATCTTTCATCAATTGCATGACGAAGGACATACGATCATCACGGTGACGCATTCGCCCGATGTCGGAAGAGAAGCGGAGCGTTGCGTCGTCATCGAGCACGGTCGGATCAAAAACGCGGAGGAGGCGGCGCAATGAAGAAGATGATTTTGACGGCGATTGCAATTTCGGCGATCCTCGTCGGCGGTTGCGGCGAAGAAAAAACTCCGCCGGTTCAACAAACACAGCGGAGCGATATCGAGCTGTCGAGCGCGAAAGACGGAGTTTATACCGTCGACAGCTCGCGAGACGACAAGCTCGGTTACAGTACTTTGACATTGTCGATCGAAAATCACAAAATCACGGCGGTCGACTTCAAAGGCGTCGATCTTTTCGGCAATGTCAAAGATGAAGAGTACGGCTCGCTTACGGGAAAAGACTCCGCCGATTACAAAAAAGCGCAAACGGCGGTGAAGGCAATCGGCGAATACGCGCGGCAATTGCAGGAGACTCAATCGCTGAAAAAAGTCGATGCAATCAGCGGCGCGACGATCTCTTACAAACAGTTCGTCGAAACGGTCGAAAAAGCCGTTGACGATGCAAGTCGATAATCATTGATTGACATTGAAAAATCGATTAATATAATTCAATAATGAATTTGAACGGGAGGTTTCAATATGAAAATTGCAGTTGTAGCGGCAAACGGAAAAGCCGGGCGAAAAATTGTCGACGAGGCTGTCAAACGCGGTTTCGATGTTACCGTCGTCGTTCGCGGCGAAAACAAAACCAATGCAAAATCCGTCATCACGAAAGATATCATGTCGTTGACGACGGACGATCTCAAAAATTTCGATGCGGTTGTCGATGCGTTCGGCGCATGGAGTGCCGAGACTCTGCCGTTGCACACCGTCACTTCACAACATCTTTGCGATATTCTCGTCGGTACGGAAGTTCGACTGTTGATCGTCGGCGGTGCGGGCAGTCTCTATGTCAATGCCGAGCACACCAAGCAAGTTCTCGACGCTCCCGACTTCCCCGATGAATACAAGCCGACGGCGATCGCGCAGTCGAAAGAACTCGACGAACTTCGGAAGCGCAACGATGTCAAGTGGACGTTTGTCAGTCCGGCATGTGATTTTCAGGCGGAAGGCGAGCGCACCGGCAAATACATTCTCGGCGGCGAAGAATTGATTCTCAACTCGAAAGGCGAGAGCATCATCAGCTATGCGGATTACGCAATCGCCATGGTCGACGAGATTGAAAAGGGCAATCACATCAATCGGCGCATCAGTGTCGTTCGCGCGTAATGATTAATTTGCTTTTTAAAGAATGTTTGGATTTTCGAAATCACCCTCGCGATGGCAATCGTTGTCGTCGCGGCAGGCGATTTTTCATGTCGCGGATTGTAATCGGCAAACAAATTGATTGGCACATGGTGATTATGCGTGATCGAAACAAAATTTATCTTGAAAAAATGCAAACTCATTCGTCCGTCTCGTACGCTTCTTTCAACAGCCGCTCCTGCTCTTCTTTCTTCCGACGCTCGAAACGGCGATTGGCGAAAATGTTCGGCATGGCAACTCCGATTGCAATGCAGAGAATGATCAACGCCGCATCGACTCCGGCTTGAATTGCCGAGATCAGTTGGTCGCTCGAGATCGTCCTGATGTTGATGATCGAAAACAGCAGCCGATAGATCAAAACGCCGGGCACGAGCGGAATCACGGACGGAACCGTCAACACTTGCGTCGGCGCATGCAACCAATGTATGGCGTAAAGCGCAACGATGCTGACAAGTGTCGCGCCGATGAAAGTGCCGGTGACGGACGTCCAGCCCAACGTGAAGATGCAGAAATTACGCGTGCAAACCGCAATCACTCCGCCGAGTCCGGAAGCAAACAGCAATCGCGGCGGCACGTTGAACAGCACGGAAAATCCCGCCGCGCCGAAGCCCGCGCACACGATGAATCGAAGGAAGTCATTCTCCGGTACCATCTGAAGTTGGGTAAATTCCTCGACGCTCACCGCCTCGATTGCAAGCACAATGCCGAAGGCAATCCCGCCGAGCAACAGCGAAGTATGCATAAATCTCGCCGCGCCGCTGATTAAATAGCCGTTGATCATGTCGCTGATCGAATTGATGAGCGGAATGCCCGGCACGAGATAGATCGTCGCCGCAATGATCGGATGCCACGGCGTCGTCGACGGCAGAAAATGCGCGAAATACGCAAGTGCCGTCGAAACAAACGCCGCGATCGCCATCGACATGTAAGCGTTGACGCCCGACTTGTGGCAGTACACCTGCACGATCTTGCCGAGCATCGCGCAGATCGCCGTGTAGAAAAACGCCGGCAAATCGCAACCGAACAGTCCGCAAAAACAGCCGCAAGCACAGCCCGTCGCAATGATGACGAACGGCTCTTTAAATGCCTTCGGACGCGCGGCGATCGTCTTCAAATTGTCTTCGTATTCTTCGAGCGTGTAATGATCGCGGAGCGCGCGCCACGTCAATCGGCTGACGGCAGAAATGATCCGCATGTCGACGGCGTGTTTGCGGCACTTTCTGAAGTTGGTGTAAGCGTGCGTCTCGTCGCTGATGTTGAGCATCAACGTCGTGTACATGATGTGCAGATTGAATTGCTTCTCGTCGATGCCCATGTAAGCGGCGGCGCGAGTCATGTCGCGGACGATTTGCGAAGTATCCGCTCCGTTCTCCATCAACAGTTGCCCCGTCGTCAAGATCAGATCGGTTTTCTTGCCGATTGCGGCGTAGGTTTCATGCAGGACGGACTGTTGCTCCCGATAGGATTTTGTATCCGCCAATTATCGCTCACCTCCTCATTGCCGACATTTGTCGAAACAATCATTTTTTCAGTCGCGCAGAAAATTTTTCGATGAGTTTTATCGGCTTGTAGGACTCTTTCGCCTTGCGCAAATTCGGCAAGCCCATGTCTTCCTCGCGATTGATGTATTTCATGTCCGACCACGCGTCCGCCGCGAATTGCTGATTGATCGCCGCGTACGCTCCGCGAATGTCGGGATCGGCTTTTTCGACGTGAATGACTGCCGTATCGGAATTCAATTGCTCGCCGAACGAAAACGCCACGATCCGATCGTTCAGTTTGATCGCGCCGCCCTTCAGATTGAAATCGCCGAAGTTGTCAAGGACTTCAATGATCGCGTTATGCTCGTCGTCGAGGAACGGATCATTCGGCAACTCCGGGCTCCGCAATTCGTACCAATTCTCGAGCTCCGCGCGGCATTGCGGAATGATCTCGCACGTGATCGACATATATTCCGCAAACGGATAATTTTTCCAAAATGCGTTGAGATGATTTTTCTTCGAGTGAAATTTTCGTCCGGGCAAATTGATCAACTCTTCGACAAGATATACGTAATCGAAATTGTTTTCGATCTTCTCGATCTCGAACT
>CALGGX010000406.1 GCA_937916025.1 uncultured Selenomonadales bacterium | reverse complement strand
AAAAATTAATTCAAGCCGCTCCCGATCTCATGTGGGCTCCGATAAAAAACATGACACCGGAGCAGGTTCGGGAATTGCTGGTGCACTCGAAAATCTACATCGACTTCGGCAATCATCCCGGGCGCGATCGAATTCCGCGCGAGGCGGCAATTTCAAATTGCGTGATTATCACCGGGCGACGCGGGGCGGCGGCAAATCCGATTGACATTGCAATCGACGACGAATTTAAATTCGAGGACTCGGACGAAAACATTCCGCGCATTGTCGAGCGGATCAAAGAAATTCTCGCGGACTTTCCGACGGCGTTTGAAAAACAGCAGACGTATCGGGAAGAGATCATGCGCGAGCCGGAAACATTCGCGCGCGAAGTTGAGGCGGCATGCGAATTTGTCGAGCCGCGAACGAGATTTCAACACGCCGCCGCGCTTCAAGATATCACCGACGAAAAAAATCTGCCTGCCTTCGGCGGAATGACTCGGACGATGTCTCATCTCAAATTGAGTTGCGTCGTTGACAATGACGAACACAGGGGGGGGTAGAGTTCAGGATCGTCACGCGCGAGCAATCGGACGGCGCGAATTTTTTGCGGCTTGACTCGATTCCGATCATCTCGCTCGAAGACGCCGCGTTTTTGTATCGCGAGGGGCGCATCAATAAATTCGTCGTTTACGAGCCGAGCGAAGAGGAGAAAATTTTTTTGCGGAAGGCGGTCGTTCGGATCGGAATTCGTCAGGGCGACATGCTGAGTTTAATGCGTAATGCGTAATGCGTAATGCGGAATTGGGAATTGATTTTTGAGGAGTTGACATGATGAAGACGTTTAATATTGCGGTGATTGCCGGTGACGGCATCGGACCGGAAGTCATTGCCGAAGGTTGTAAAGTGCTGACGGGAATTGCCAAGCTCGACGGCAGTTTTAATGTCGAGTTCAGCGAGTTTCCTTACGGTTGCGAGTATTTCAAACGCACCGGCAAGATGATGGACGACGACGGGCTCGAACGGCTGAAACATTTCGATGCGATTTATCTCGGCGCGGTCGGTGCCCCCGGCGTTCCGGACAATGTTTCGCTCGGCGGACTTCTGCTCAAAATTCGGCGCGGTTTCGATCAATACATCAACCTTCGCCCCGTCAAATTGCTGAAGGGAGCTCCCTGCCCGCTCAAAGACGTCGAACCTTCGGATATCGACATGATTGTCGTCCGAGAAAACTCCGAAGGCGAATACGCAAACGTCGGCGCGCGGCTGTATCCGAATTCGGCAAATGAAGTCGCGCTTCAAACCGGCGTGTTCAGTCGTCACGGTTGCGAGCGTGTAATGCGTTATGCCTTCGAGCTCGCGCGGCGCGAGAAAAAATCCGTCACGAGCATCAGCAAGGGCAATGCACTCGCCTACTCGATGGTGTTCTGGGATCAAATTTTTTCCGAGATCAGCCGCGAATATCCCGACGTCGAAACGCATTCGTTGCTCGTCGACGCCGCCGCCATGTTCTTCGTCAAAGAGCCGAAACGCTTCCAAGTCGTCGTTACGAGCAATCTGTTCGGCGATATCCTCACCGATCTCGGAGCGGCAATTGCGGGCGGCATGGGACTCGCCGCCGGAGCGAATCTCAATCCCGAGCGTAAGTTCCCGTCGATGTTCGAGCCGATCCATGGTTCCGCGCCCGATATCGCAGGAAAATCGCTCGCCAATCCGCTCGCCGCCATTTGGAGCGTCAGTCAGATGCTCGACTTCTTCGGCTTCGGTCACAGGGCAAAACAGCTCATCGAGGCGATCGAAATTCTTCTGCTCGAATGCAAAACTCTCACACCCGATCTCGGAGGCTCCGCGCGGACAGATCAGATCGCGCCCGCCATACTCGAGATCATCTCGCGCCTTTGATCTCGCGCTTGACATTCGCCGTCAAAATTTCTATTATTAAAATTAAAGATGCAACGGAAGGAGCAGTGTTTGATGGGCGATTGGGATGAACGACAGCAACAATTCATTCAAAAACTCGACAAGACCGAGGCACTCTTTCAAGAGCTTTTCGAGAAAGACGCGGACGGTTTGATCATACGCGGCGAAGATCGAGACGCGCTCCGAGAATTGCGCCGCCGAAACGGCAAAATCCTCGACAAACTCAAAAGCAAAGAGTTCACCGTGGCGGTCGTCGGGCTCGAAAAGGCAGGCAAGTCAACTCTCGGAAATGCGCTCATCAAATCGCTCGTGCTGCCGGAATATGCCGAGCGTTGCACTTACACGACGACGGAAATTCGCTCCGGCAATGTCGATGAAGCCGTCGTTTCGTTTTACAGCCGCGCGGAGTTCAACGAGCGTTTCAAAGACATGTTTCGCGCGATTGAATATCCCGGCGACGTCGATTTTTCGACGATGCGCCTCGCCACATTCAAAAAGTACTGGGCGGAAGTCGAAGCCGATCCGAACAGGCGCGGACTGTTTCAATTGCACGACGGCAAAACCACCGAAGACATTCAGGCAATTCTCGAAGGCAGAGACGAATTGACGCCATTGCTCGATCGTCCCGACAAAAAATTCGCGCCGTCCGATTGGAGCACTTTCGATTTCAAAATCTATATCACGGGCATTGCCGGCGAGACGACGGACGAGAACGGAAATGTCAGCATCATTCGCAAGCCGCATCCCTACGCCGTCAAAAATGTCATAATCCGCTCGACGCAGCTCGGCGACATGAAAAACATCGTGCTCTACGATGTGCCGGGGTTTGACTCGCCGACCGAGCTCCACAAACAGCAGACGGAGAACATGCTGAAAGAGGCGGACGCGATCATTCTCGTCACGAACGTGGGCGATCGTCCGAATCTCACCGGCACGCAACTTGACATGCTCCGCAAGGGCTCGGATATTTACGGCGTCCGATTGAGCGAAAAGGCGTTCGTCTTCGGCAATAAGATCGACAGCGCGCTCAATCTTCAGACGGCGAAAAACAATCTCAACGCGCTCCGCAAAGATGTCGTCGAGAAATTCAAAATCGCGTCGGACGATCATGTGCTCGGCGGTTCCGCGCGGGCGTATCTCGAAGCCGTCGGCTTGATCAAAGAAGTCGTCGCGAAGAAGACGCTCGACGAATGGCAGTTGTCGGACGGGATCGGCGAACTTCATCATCAAATGCAGACGTATTACGATCATGATCGATATGCCGTGCTGAAAAAGCGCGCGGAGTCGACGCTCGGCGATGCGGAAAAATTCCTGCGCGATCTGCTCGAGCGATATACTCCCGACATTCTCGAGCGGCTCGAAAACGGCGGCGAATATCTCCTGCACAGCAAAGACAAGTTGAGCGACTTTATCGAGCAGGCAAATGAATTGATCAAAGAACGGCTCGGAAAAATCCGCGACGAGGCACCGTTCAGCACGGAGCTCGTCAACAACATCGACAAGATATATCCGCTGGTTGGAGATGCGTACGCGCCGCTCGTCAAACAGATTGAAAACAGCCTCGTGATTGATCCCGACGACGTTTATCCGACGACGACGGTCAACGGCATCGTGCGTCAGCGATTGCAAGTCGAGTTTTTGAAAAACATCGTCTCGGAAGTCGCGCGCTTGACGGAAGGGCGGCAGGCGGAAATTCGCAACGAGCTCGTCGAGAATTTTCTCGAGAACATGGAAATGCCGACGGGTTCGCAATTCCGCGCGGAGCTCGAGCAGTCCGTCAACAAGCTGTTTGATGAATTGCTGATCGACGGCGGCGCGCAATGCTATTTCAATCCGCTCGTCGAGCGATTTACGACGACTCTGATGGAAGCATTGATCCTTTCGCCTTTTGCCGAAGAAGAGCGTTTTAAGAAAGTGCAACTCAATCTGCCGGAATTCATCTCGCTCGCCGTTTACTGCTCCGCCTCCGGCAATGTCGACGAGCAGAAAATCGAGCAGAACGACAGCCTTGAAGATCGAATGAAATTCTTTTCAAAAATCCTGACACACGAAGGCACTTCGCTCGGCACCGGCGACAACACGTCGTTTAAAAAGCCGCCGCCGTCGGAAGCAAAAAATGCCGTCAATTCCGCCGAGAACTTCAAACTGTTGAAAGATTTCTTCGTCAGCATCGACGAGCGATTGATCGGAAAATGGAGCAAAAAATTGACAAACGCCGGTGTGCAGTTCGATGCCGGAGTTCAGAAAGATTTTCAACGGCGATTGAATGACAAATGTCGGAATTTGGATTGGGATCGGCTTTCGGTTGATCAGCGCATGAATTTGTTTGAAGAAGTCATCGATCAACTGTGTTTGAAAAAAAGTTTCGCCGATCGATTGAATTTCGATTTGCCGAAGCCGCCGCCGACAAAACCGGAATTCAAAGTCAAACAATTATCCGATCTGCATCGGCGCGGCAAGGAATTGAAGACGATGCGCTCGAAGGAAGACATGATCGCGACGCTCGACGCCGACATCGTGATCCTTCGCGATATCACCGTCAAAGCCGTCATCAAAGCAATCGGACTCGAACGCGCGTTCATCTCCGTCATTGCAAAGAATGTCAATTTGATCCGCGACGCGCTCGACAAAAAGCCCGACGGCAGAGACAAATTCAATGTCTGGATTCAGAACAACATTCATAAGATCAAAGAACATGAGTTTACGGAAATCAATGCGATCAATCGGCACAGCGAGACGCGTCGTCGAATTGTCGAAGCCGTTCAACAAGTGCTTGCGAAAATGTAGTTTCAGAGCAAAGAGGTGTACCCAATGTTCACTACTCCGGAGTTTCGATTGATGCGTAAGGAATGCCCGAAAGATTTGGATGCGTTGCTCGAAAATCTTTCGATCAAACCGCCGGATTTTGATGATGATCCGGAGTTCAAAGTCTATGAACATCTCGATCGCGAGATTACGCAAAAGATGTGCGCCGAGATGCAAAGCCTGTCGGTCATCACCGGATATTTGAAACTGCTGAAGATGGCCAAGGTGAAGATCAAAAAGACGGATTTGGAAGACGATTTGGTATCGACCATCATCGAGAATGAAGAGAACATTTTGAAGGCGACGGAAGTGAACATTCCGAAATTGCCGCCGACGCTCGAGCGTTCGTTGATAATGGAAGAGACGGTCGTGATCCCGGGCTTAATCGGAATCGGCGCGATTTTTTCGACGGCAACATTTTTCTACACGCTGTTGGCGGATATATATTTCCCCGCCGTGACGGTGCTCGGAACTCTGGCGGGCGTCGGCGCAATGGTGATGGGATTTCGCGGAGAGAAGCGCATTCGCTTGGCGGCTCCTCCGACGCAATTCGTCAAACTGCCGCCGGGCGTCCTCTCAAAAGAAAGTGCCGAAGCCGTTTTCCGAACTCTTAAGATTATCGATAAGATCAACAAAACATTACGTCCGCCGAAACCTGTCGAAGAACCTCAAGAGGCGGTTAAGGAGGCTGCCGCATAATGAACAAAGCCGCGCGGGTTGGGATTGTTTTCATTGCGTTGATGATAATCAGCGGCGTCGTTTTGATGTATCGCGGCAATGATGCCGTCGTGCTCGCGACAGAAAAAAAAGAAGGCATTTTGACGGCGGAGCAGATCAAACTCGCATTCGACTCGGTCAGCGGTCGGATGATCAATGAAGCAGTCATCGAGGGGCAACACGTTAAAGTCGGCGATGTGATCATGGTGCTCGATCCGACCGATACCGATCTCGCGATCGAAAAGCTGAAGGCGCAATCGGCGCAACTCGACGCGCAGATCAAATCGACGGGCGGCTCGATGAACGTCAATCTCTTCCGCGCGGATAACGACGAGCAACAGTCTTTTCGACAGATTGACAGTCAACGCGCGGCGGTGGATTCGGCGCGGGCAACACTCCGCAATTGTCAACTCGATTTCGATCGGACAAGCGCGCTGGTCGAAGCAGGCGCGGTTCCGAAAGCGCAACTCGACGACGCGACGACGGCTTTGAATGTCGCGAAGGCGAACGTCCAATCGCAAGAGCAGTTGCTTGAAAGATTGCTCGCGGGCGTAAGTGACAGCGGACGAACCGATTCGCTTGCGTTGCCGACAATCGAGCAGGAACGAGCCGCCGCGCGGAACATGCAAAACGACATCGAAGCACTCAATCAGCAAAAGAATTTCCTCGCCGTGCAATTGAAGGAATTGGAAGTCGCGAGAGATCGATTGACGTTGCGCGCGCCTGAAGACGGCAAAATCCTGTCGATATTGCAGAAACAGGGCGAGATGATCTCGCCGGGCGTGCCGGTCGTCCTGCTCGAAACCAATCGCATTTATTATGACATTTACATCAGCGAGGAACAGGCGGTCGGCTTGCACGAAGGCGATGAATTGATCGGAACGACGGTCGCCGATCACAAACAAATTCGCGGCAAGATTCGGCTGTTGACACAAGCTCCGGGCTTTGCCGATTTGAAGCAGTCGCGAGAGAAAGGGCAAGCGGATCTTTCGGCGTTTCAAGTGCGGATTTACATCGATGCGTCGAGCGGAGCAATGCCGGGACAGACGATCGGAGTTGATTTTTGACTCTTCTCAAGGGCGAGTGCTTGGCAACAGAGGATTTAACAGATCGGATTGTTGACGCAAGCTTCGGGCTTCGCCGATCTGAAGCAGTCGCGAGAGAAAGGGCAGGCGGATCTTTCGGCGTTTCAAGTGCGGATTTACATCGATGCGTCGAGCGGCGCGATGCCGGGACAGACGATCGGAGTTGATTTTTGACTCTTCACAAGGGCGGGCGGTTGGCAACAAAGGATTCAATGAATGAACAATCAAAGGCGTCCGATCACGCCGTTGAGCTCGTTGCTCGACGAGATCGGATTTTTATTTTCAGGCAAAGGCATGCCGTACGAAAAAGTTTGCATGACGGTCGCGATGATCGTCACACTTCTCTTGACGGTGTTGATGGGCGGCAATTTCGCCAAAGACGCGCCGGTTGCAATCATCGATCTCGACAATTCGCGATACAGCCATGAACTCGCAAATCGCATCGATGCGTCCGAGTACATGCGCGTTACCGACGTGATCAATTCGCCGATGAATGTCGAAGAGCTGTTTTATCGCGACAGCGTCTCTGCCGTGATATATTTTCCGCGCGGACTCGAGAAAAATCGATTCGACGGCTCCGACGGCGCGATCGGCATTTTTTACGATAACACGAATACGGCGCAGACTGCAGACATCAAATCGGCGATGAACGAGCTGATTGCAATCGACAACGCGATGAATTCGACCGCCGCGCGCGGCTCGATCGGTTTGAGCTCGCGCAATTTGTTTAATCCCGCCGGCTCTACGTCCAACACGCAGACGCAGGGCTTTTTGTTTTTCTTCGGCGCGATGTTCTTCGTCTTCGCAACAATTGGAATGGTGCCGCGCCTTCGCATGACGCATCAACTCGACCGAATTCTGCTCGAAGGCACGCCGTGGGATTTGATCGTCCGAGTGCTCCCCTACGCCGGCTGTTTGATCACGTCGTTTTTCGTCGGCATGGCGATTCTCCGAGTTTGGGGCGATCTGGTTTTCGGCGGCACGATGCTCGAGTTTCTCGTCGTTCAGATATTCTTCGCAATGACTGTCGGGATGCTGAGTTTGCTGTTCGGCTGGACGGCGGCAAATCCCGGCATTGCCTCGAGTCGCATGATCCTGTTTATTCCGGGCGGCTTCATTCTCGGCGGCGTGACTTCACCGCTCTCGCATCTTCAACCGTGGGTCGTCGCGTTTTCGCACATCTTTCCGTTGACGTGGGAATTTCACTTCACTCGAGACATCATTCAGCGCGGCGCGCATCTTACGGATATTTCCTCCGAGCTCGGCGCATTTCTGATCTACATGTCGATCATCGCGATCATCTTCTGCATTCGCTTTTATTACGACAAAAAAAAGCTCGTCTCTTCCGCGCGGGCAGAAGCAATCAAACATTTGGAAACTCCCGCAGAAAAGACGTGGCAGGATATTCGCGTCGAAAAAATTCTCGTGCCGACGGACGGTTCGGGGCAGGCGTTTAAAGCCGTCAATCAGGCGATCCATTTCGCCGCCGTCTGCGATGCAAAGATCACGCTGTTGATGTGCGTCGAGCTCGACGAGAAGGTTGCGGCATTCGAGCAGGTGAGCTTGAGCGGCTACGTGCCGAACGAGCTGAAAGCGGCGGCGTTGCAGTTTTTGACTGAAATGATCCGAGTGATCCCGCGCGAGATTGCCGCCGAAGTCAAAGTCGAAGTCGGCAGTCCTTCGGAAGTGATCTGCAACATGTCGGAGCAGTTTGACATGATCGTAATGAGCAATCAAGGCTTTGGCAGTTCGGCGTCGGAAGAAAAAATCGGACACGTTTCCGCGCATGTAATGACAAATGCGGTGTGTCCGGTGATCATCGTCAAGGGCATGCCCGACGATTGGCATGACGACGACAATTATATCGAGATTGACGTGCAAACGTGAATTGTTATTGCCCGATGAGCATGGCGACGGAAGCCAATACATCCGTCGAATCGTAGATTGCGGTTCCGGCTACCAAAATGTTCGCGCCCGCCTGCCGCACCGATTTCGCCGTTTCGATTGTGATGCCGCCGTCGACTTCGATCAGGCATTTGTAATTCTTCTCGCGAATGATTTGACGGAGCCGTCTGATCTTGTCAAGCGAGTGCGTCAGGAACAAGTGCCCCGCAGCTCCCGGGATTGCCGTCATCAGATGCACAACATCGACATCGTTGAGCACTTCCTCGATCGCGCAAAGCGGCGTTGCCGGATTGAGTGCAATGCCCGCGCGGCACCCCGCGCCTTTGATCTTGTGAATGACGGTTTGCACTTGAGTGGTTGCCTCGACATGGAAAGTGATCAAATCCGCGCCCGCCGTTGCAAACGACTCGATCTTGCGCCCGGGATCGATCGTCATCAGATGCACGCCGAGGATCGCCGAAGTGATTTTGCGCAGGCTTTTTACGACCGGCGCACCGATTGTAATATCGGAATCGGGGACGAACACGCCGTCCGAAACTTCGATGTGAATGTGATCCATTCCGGCGTCGGTGACGTGTTTGATCTCATCCGCCAAGTGCGCGAAGTCCGCCGACAAAATCGACGGCGCAACTTTCAATACGTTGTTGTCATTGTTCCAAAGCATTAATCTCGCTCCTCTCACGTAATGACATAAGCCGGATTAATGCTAATATACTCATTAATAAAAGTCAATATTAACTATTGCCGCCTGCCGCGTCATTTGCTCCCGAGGCGCGCGGCGCGATCAATGTCCGATACAGTTGAATTAAGCGCGCGACGATTTCCGATTCATCGAGCGATCGATCGAAGCCGTAAGCGTCAAGCACCGCGCGATCGTTTTCGGCATGCGCTTTGCGAAGCTCGAGCGGCATCGTCGCTTCGTCATACAACGCCGCAAGTCCCGAGTTCGGATACAACGTCCGGGCGTCGAGAATTTTTTGCGCCGAACGCTCGATCGCCGCGCGCCGAGTCTCGGTCGGAGTTGCCCATGGGAAGTTGTTGTAGACGAGTGACGCCGAGTATCGATAGCCGTTCCCCAGCCGCCCGCAAACCACACGCATCCATGCCATGTGCACAATCGACTCGAGCACGCCGAATTCATGCAACGTCGCGTTCGGAATGATTTGAATCAAATTCGATGCGATAATGTCACCGCAAATAAAGCCCATCGGAATGTATCGACGCCGTTCACTCGACACTTGCGGCACGGCGATATAATCAACGCCGACGGGTTGCGGAGTTCTTGCAAAAAGCGCAGGTCTGACCGCATCTTTGCGATTATCGGCAGAAGCACTTGTCGAACGAAATTTCCGGACGTTCTCGACACGCTTGCGAACTTGCGGCATCGATCTGATCTCGTCCGGCGTTGCATCTTTCAGCCAAAGACAATACCGCAATTTGCCTTTGACGAATTCCTCGCCGCCGATCAATTGTCGAATAAATTTCTTGGCGCGCGGCTCTCGTTGAAGAAATTCTTCCGCTTCTTCGGCGGTGAAAAGATAATTGCCGTCGTCGGTCGGACGATTGCCGATCATGATCGTCGGCACATTACAGATCGGTGTCGTGCGTCTTTCGACGAAGAAGTCGGGCGCGTCAAGCAAATACGCGTTGATGTTTTTCGCAACGATCTTTTTCTCGCCGTCGAAAATTAGCTTCGGCTTCCTGTTCGGCGCGTGCGAGAAGCCGACGATCACGCAATGCACGGAAGCACTGTCTTTAATCTCGTTGCTCCATTTGAACGTCCGCCATGCAAAGTCGATGTGAATGTTTTGATTGACAAAAATCGGTTTCCACATCAGACCGATCAATTCGCCCTGCGCGATCGAATTGGTCGCGACGAAGCCGCATCGAATTGACGTATCGACGATGAATTCCGCCGCGCGTTTAAACCAACAGCAGACGAAATCGAGATTGCCGACATTTTTCCAACCGTCGAAAACGTGATGCAGATCGGATTTATTCTCGGCTGTCATGAGTCGCGCGCCGCTGAACGGCGGATTGCCCATGATATAATTCAATCCGCGCGGCACGAGCTTTTTCCAATCGAGCCGAAGCGCATTGCCTCGGACGATATGCGCGGCGGTTTTCAACGGCAGGAAATCGAGCTCGCGATGCACGATCTCCCCGGTTTCGCGCATCATCTGCGATTCGGCGATCCACATGGCGGTTTGCGCGACCGCCACCGCGAAGTCGTTGATCTCGACGCCGTAAAATTGCTCGATCGAGACCTTGATCGGATTTTCGATGTCGCCGAGTTTGATCTTTGCGCCGAACAATCGCTTCAGAACTTCATTTTCCAGTCTTCGGAGGCAGAGATATGTTTCAGTCAAAAAATTACCCGAGCCGCATGCAGGATCGAAGAACTTCAATGACGCGAGCTTGTCTTGAAAATCGAGCAGTTGACGGCGCGTCTTGCATTTATGAAATTCCGCGCGGAGCTCGTCGAGGAAGAGCGGATCGATCACTTTGCGGATGTTCTCAATCGAGGTGTAATGCATGCCGCCGCTCCGACGCGTGCTCGGATTGAGCGTTGACTCGAACAACGCGCCGAAGATCGTCGGGCTGATGCCTGCCCAATTAAAGCCTTCGGCTTCGACAAGCAGATGAAAGCGCGCGGCGGCGGTGAATTTCGGAATTTCGATCTTTTCGTCGACAAACAAGCCGCCGTTGACGTACGGAAATTCGGCGAGCGTATCTTCAATGTAAGGATCGCGTTGCTCGTCCGGAGTCGCGAGCACTTCAAACAGATTGATCAATGCAATGCGCAAGTGCTCGGTCGGAAATTTATTGAGATAATCGTGCAGCTGATTTTTTTTGAAGATGCCCGCATCTTCGGCGTAGAGGCAAAAGACGAGTCGAACGCAAAGTTTATTCAAAGAGTCCGTTGCCTCCGGCGATTCCGGATCGACGTAACTCTTCGCAAAGGCATCGTAGAGATTGCCGACGATCTCGCCCGCGCGGAGTGACAGCTCGAGCTCGCGTTGAATGTGCTCGTTCTGCAGGTCGAGGAGAAAATTCAGCCGATGATATTCTTTCGGCAGCTCGAGCAATCGAATGATCTCGGGCTCGGGCTTGCGCCGATTCATGTCATAAATACGAAACGTTTGAAAATCCGAGCAAACGATCCAACGCGATTTCCGGTCGAAAGGCAACTCGTTGTCATAAGCCTTCGCCTGCCGAAATGCCGCATCGAGATCATGTCCGCGCGACTTCTGCTCGATCAGAACATGCGTCGACGGGATCATTGCGTCGATGAACTTGCCGTTGATCCGATGCTCGAAGACGATCCGACGCTCGGGATCGTCAACGCCGAAGAGTACTCGAAGCAAATTCAGCCAAAACGGTTGCGCCTCGCCGCGTTCGTAGCCGCAATCGCTCCATTGATTGACGAAGTTTTTGATGCCGTCGAGCCGTGTATTGTTTTTCAAGACATTAATGCATTAACCGCGCGGCTTGCCGCATTCGGCGCAGAATTTGCCTTTGTTGCCTTCATGTCCGCACTCGGAACATGTCCATTCATCTGACGTCGGCTTGGGTTTGCCGCACTCTTGACAGAACTTGCCGGTATTTTTCGTGCCGCATTCGCAAGTCCATTCGCCTGCCGGTGCCGGTTTCGGCTCGCCGCACTCGGCGCAGAACTTGCCGCGATTACCTCCGTGTCCTTTCGAGCATGTCCAACCGTCCGAACTCGGCTGTTGAGATTGCGTCTGCGGTCGATTTTGTTGCCCCATCGCGAAGAGATTTTGCGCATTGAAGCCGCCCGACTGCGCCGCCATGTTCATTCCGAAAAATCCCATTGCCGCGCCGTTCGGATTTTTCGCCGCCTCGTTCATTGCAGTTGATTGCGCGCCGACCAATTGCGCCGCCGCCATTGACGGATCACGAAGCGTCGCATTGCGTTGCAGTTCTTTGATCATCTTCTCGTCTTCTTCGCTCGCGTTGACATTCGACACGGCGAAAGAGACAACTTCAATCCCGCGAAGCTCGCCCCATTTTTTATCCAAAATGTCGTTGAGCGCGTCGGCAATTTGCGAGCTGTAAGCCGGAAGCGCGCTGTATCGAATGCCCATCGCCGACAATTGAGCAAACGCCGGTTGCAACGCCGTCTGCAATTCCGATTTCAATTGCGCGTCAATCTCCGAGCGCTCGAAAGTTTCCGTGACGTTGCCGCACACGTTTGTATAAAACAAAATCGGATTGACGATCTTGTAAGAATACGTGCCGAAGCATCTGATCGAAATGTCGACGTCGAGTCCGATGTTTTGATCGACGACGCGGAACGGAATCGGCGAGGGCGTGCCGTACTTGTTGCCGGTAATTTCCTTGACGTTGAAATAGTAAATGCGCTGATCTTTGCCGGGCGCGCCGCCGTATGCAAATCGCCGTCCGATCTGCTCGAAGACGAGCATGATCTTTTCCGAAAGTCCGGCTCCGTCGGTGAAGATCGACGGCTCGCTGCCTTGATCGTAAGTGTATTGCCCGGGTTCGGCGGCAAGTTCGGCGACTTTTCCTTGATCGACGATGATAGCGCACTGCCCGTTGTTGACGACAATCGTCGAGCCGTTGGTGATGATATTTTCGCCGGACGTATTCGAGCTTCTGCCGTGCAAACTCTGTTGACGTTGACCTTTTGCGACGAGCACGTTCGCGCTCAATGCATCGCAATAAAAATTCTCTTTCCATTGATCGGCGAGAACTCCGCCCGCCGCTCCGAGTGCCGCTTTGATTAAGCCCATTTTCAATCCTCCCGTCGAATTTGTTTGACGTTGAAATTATTCGCCGCGCGACTCGCGTATCCTGCAATCAAAAACAGTTTGATCATCCGCCGCCGTCGTGATATGATATCGCCGAATATTTTCGATGGGAGTTTTTTTTATGGCATGGGATCAGGTCGAGTATCGCGAAGACGAGCTCCGAGCATGCCCCGTGATTTTGATTGTCGACACGAGCCGAAGTTCGGAAAGCTCGATCGAAAAACTCAACGCCGAACTCGAAATGCTGATGCGGAAGTTTGACGAGCTCGATCGGTTTGAAAATTGCATTCGCGTAACGGTCATAGACGCGGGAGAAAACGCGCGGACGATCGGAAAAATTCATTCCGAACCCGCCGAGTTTTTGCAAAATTTCATGTCGTTGACGGTGAAGGGCGATCGGAATTTCCGCGCGGCATTCGTCGAGACAAAACGCATTTCGAAAGATCGAAACATTACGCCGAAGCGTTGGCACAAGCCGATATTGATTTTGATTGCGGATGAAATTTCGGATGAAGAGAGAACGACGTTTGAACAATTGCCCGCCGTCGAAAAACTCGAATTTCAAAATCTCGACGCGGCATTGGCGGAATTTGAAATTATCTCGCGAGTAATCGAAAGACTCTGCAAACCGAAATTCGTATCGCCGAAAAATGTATCGGGAATGCGTCGCGCAACGACGACTCGGAAAAGAACACGCGCGATCAAAAATTCTGCCGCCGAGGATTACGATGATGATTGGAATTGACATTTTGAATGTGGTGTTTGACGCGTCCGGCAGTTTTCGAGAGCCGGGCAAACAACATCTCTTGAATTACATCGGCAATACCGCAATGAATTTGGAACTTTTGCCGCAAATGACGACGAAGTTTGCGTATTACACATGGCGCGATGAAATTCGTAAGGCAGACGACGTCGAAAACATTTCCGCCTTCGGCAAATCGAATGTAGAGAGTTTGCGGCGATTTTTGCTCGCCCGCGCGGAAAATGAAGCCGTCATTTTGATCACGGACGGCAATTTTTTTGGAATGGAAACGCGCGCGTTTCGCGATGCCGTGACTTCACTCGGCAACAGATTTGCGGTCGCGGCGGCGGGCTTTGATGCCGCCGAATTTCGATTGCGGGCATTGACGCCGCAATTTTTTTACGCCGAAGACGTGGTCGCCGCCTTCAAATTGTTGGCGGGTTGATGCTCGGAGGAGGTAAATTTCAATGGCGCAAGTTGAATTGAAAGACATGCGCGAGTTCGGCAAAGCGTTTGCACTTACGCGAGAACATTACGAGCAGGCGATCTTCGAGGGCGGTGCGGATGTCAATCGCAAATTGCTGAAATTCTTCGCGCGCAATCCGAAATACAAATCCGAAAGTCGTCGGGCAAAAGTCTATTCTTACATGCAGAGCGGCGGTTTGCGTCGACGATTGAAGGCGTATATGAAGGCGGCGGCGATTTTGACGCGATTGCATGCGGAAGGGCTCGTGTATGGAAATTTTTCCGACGAATGCGTGTTCGTTTCCGAAGATCGCGATTGCGATCAAGTTCGATTGATCGGCATTGACGAGACGAATTTCAGCGAATTGAGTTCGGTCGGTTTTTACGACGATTGCTTTGCGTTTGCGGGCGAGCTGTTTCGAGCGATTCTCAATCGACATCCGTTTGACGGCAAAGCCTTCCGCGCGGCGGTTGACGAAGAAGAAGACGCCGATCGATTGCGCGACAACGGCGAGTTTGCCTGGATTTTGGACGACGAAGACAGATCGAATGACGGGCGGCAATTTTTGATTTTCGAGGATTCGGCAATGCTGACGGACGGGCTTCGCGAGCTGTTTCGACAGATGTTTTCTTTCAACGCCTGCCGATATCCGATTGCGCGTCCGACTATGATGCAATTGACTTACGAAACGGCGTTTGCCTTCGACAACGTGATCCGCTCGAAAAATTGCGGGCTCGACTACGTCAATTCAAAGATCTTTTCGATCTGCCCGTTCGATCATCTGGAAACTCCGTCGGTGCGTTTGAAGTCGTTTCTGCTCGACGCGGAAGATCGGAAATCGGCAATGCTGTGGCAATTCACGCATGAGTCGGAAGATGAAACAATCGAGGTGCCGCTTCGGATTTTGAACGGATTCAAATGTCGGGAGCCGGATGAAATTGCCTTCATTCTGCAGTTCGAGAACGGCAAAATATATTTTCGCTCCGCAGTCGACGATTGCGTTTTCGGATTTTGCGATGGCGTCGACGGCGAAGAAAGTCCTTTCCGAAGTCTCGGCGGCTTTTGTTTTTCGCAACCGCGCTTTTCGATCAAATGTCGGGATGAAAAAAACGGGCGGCGCATTTTGATTGAAGGAGAAAACTCATGAATGAATTGCGGACGATGATTCGGCGGCTTCGGACGACGACGCGCGGCTTCCTCGATGACGGAGCCGATGTCGCCGAACAATTGTTGTTACGAATCGAAAACAAACTCGATCGAAACGATCCGGAGGACAAAATTCTGCTCGAAACATTGCAGGAAGCCGCCGAGTGTTTCGAGTCTCAACCGTCGAAGGAATTGTTAATGCGATTGCGCGCCTGCAAAGATGCCTTGCTGAAGCGTTGCAATCCGCTTTCGATGCGATAAAAAAACGATGGAGGTCATTTGATGGACAATACCGCGAAACTTGTCGATCAAGATTTTTTGCAGAAATGGGAAGAGCGATTGACTGCACTCGAAAACGATCTCGTCAAGCAGACGGCAGTCATCGTGCAGAAATTTGACGAAAAATCGGCGCGGCTCAATCAGCGCGAGGCGGCGTTGAATTTCGAGCGCGAGCAACTCGATCTGATGCAGTATTACGTCGAAGAATGCCGCGCGAAAATCAAACATTTGGACACGGCGGAGGCGAATTTGCAGAAGCGCAGGGAGCAACTCGAAAAAGACTTTGCCGAACGTGCCGGGCGGCTTGCGGAACAGTCGGAGCAACTCGATCGCAAAGAGGGCGAATTGATCGAGCGCGAAGCAGACATAAAATCGAAAGAGACGTCTCTCGAAGCGGAAAACGAAGCGAAATTCGCCGCCGCGCAATTGGAGTTTCTCAATCAAAAACAGTCGGAGTGGGAAACGCTTGCCGTGCAACTCGAAGACGAGCGCGAAAAGTATTTTCGGAGATTGCAACAGGATTTGGCGCAGATGCGCGAGACTCGGCTGAAGGAACTCGAGGCGGAATGTTCCGCGCGGTTGTATGAAGTCAATTCCGAATGCGAGAGTCGGCGCAAAGAACTCAATCGCGAATGCGAAACTCGGCTGAACGCTCTCAAAGCGCGCGAAGATCAATTTGATCTGAAGGAACTCGAGCAAAGTCAACTCGAGATCACATTGCAACGCGAGCAGAGGCGATTGCAAAATCGCGAGGCGGGGCTCGACGAATTGTCGGCAAATCTCGACGCGACCATGGAAGATCGCTTCAAAGACAAATTGGATGATCTGAAGGCGCAACTCTCAGCGAAAGAAAATGCTTACGATCGGTTGTGCGAGCAATTGAATTTCGCGCGGCAAGATGCGGAGCAACTTAAGATGATCAAAGCCGCCTTCGGCGATACGCCGTTTGATGTGATGAACAAGCGGTTGCTCAATTTGGAAGCCGAGAATCAAAATTTTCGAGAACAAATTCAGACGCTCGCGCCCAAGCACACGGACGAAGAGCTCAATGCGAAAATCGAAGAATGCGATGCGTTGCTCGCCGAGCGGGATGAGCTTCGTAAACTCGTTTCCGGTCTTCGCGAGAGTGCCGAAAAATCGGATGAGCTTGCTTCTCAAGTTCGGCGCGCGAAAATTGAGCTCGACGCGCAAAATGCCGAGCTTGAAATTCTGCAGAAAACAAATTCGACGCTCCATGATCGGATAAAACGCCTCTGCTCGGTTGAAGGAATTGCCGCCGAGCGCGAGGAGCGCATTCGCGCAATCGAAGTCAAACTGCCGAATGTTCATGCGCCTTCCGAAGAAAAAATGCCGACCGTCGACGAAACGGAATGGCTCGAAAACATTGCAAAGAATTGCCGCGAGTACGGATTTAAAATTCCGCGCCGCATTTTGTATGCCTTCCACACCGCGCTCAAAATTGCCGATTGGTCGACAATCACGATGTTGTCGGGCGCGAGCGGCACCGGCAAATCCGAACTGCCGCAATTGTACTCGAAATTCGGCGGACTCAATTTCTTTTCCGTGTCCGTTCAGCCGAATTGGGACTCGCAAGAGAGTTTGCTCGGCTTTTTCAATTCGATCGACAACAAATTCGACGCGCAACCGCTGTTGCGATATCTCGCGCAGTGCGATGCGGACGACATGTCTCGAAGTCTGAACCTTGTCCTGCTCGACGACATGAATCTCGCGTATGTCGAGCAGTATTTTGCCGAATTTCTGAATAAGCTCGAGCTTCGCCGCGAGTCGGAGCCGCCGATCATCGAGCTCAATCTCGGCGCGGGAATGGAGCCGTATCGGCTGAAACTCGCGCGCAATGTTTTGTGGACGGGGACGCTCAATCGCGGCGAAACGTCCAAGCCGCTTTCGGAAAAGATTTTGGATCGCGGATTGATCATCAACCTGCCGCGTCCGAAAAAATTGATCGGGCGGAGCAAACTTCAATCGCTTGATGAATTTGCAAAATCTCGCGGCGTAAAAATGTTGGACTTCAGAATTTGGGACGAGCAATGGCGAAAAACCGAATTGAATTGGAGTGAAGAGCAGAAAAAACTCCTTCTGCATTATCGAGAAGTCATTCAACAACTCAACGATTGCCTTGCGGCGAGCGGACGGGCGTTGGGGCATCGCGTGTGGCAGTCGGTTGAGTTTTACGCATTCAATCATCCGAAAGTGTCTTCGGCAATGTCGGAGGCGGACGGCGGCGTCGACGAGGCGTTTAAGAAATACGTCCGACTCGCCGTCGAGGATCAGCTCGCGCAAAAGATCATGCCGAGACTTCGCGGGCTTGAAACGCGCGGCGAAAGTTATGACGACTGCCTGAAGAAAATTCGCGCCCTGCTTATGAATGAAGGCTTCGGATTGGACGACGATTTTGCGCTCGCGGAAAAATTCGGCTTCGGCTACTTCGATTGGACCGGTGCCGAGTACGTTCGGGACGACGATGATGATTAAGAATTACGATGAGTTTTGCGCCGGATTCGGAAAAGATTCCGCGCGGCGGACGGCGGAAATTCTTTTCTTAATCCGAAACAGCTTCGCGAGCCTTCAGACAATCAAACACGCCGGGATTTTGACGATTGACGATGTGATTGACGGTTGGGAATGCGCCGCGCAAACTCCGAAAGATTATCTTGCGCCGTCGACCGAAAAAATGTTCGAGGTTTTTGATCGCGTCGTCGACAATTTGAATTTCCGAATTCGGCATGAAAATGTTTTGATGCCGAGCCGCACGGCGAATGAAGTCAACGGCAAGACCGTCGCATGGTTAAGCAGGCGGAACGGGCGAAACATCGGCGAAAAGATTGCCGGTTCCGCTTCAATCATGGCGGTTCTTCGTCGAATGAGTTTTGATACCGTCGAAAATCGATTGTTGAAAGAACTCGCGTTTCGACTTTCAGACGCGATTTTTTTGAAAAACCGCTCGCTGCCTGCGGAATTTCTGAATGCGGACGAGAAATTTCTGCTCGACAGACTTCGGCAATTTTTGCATTCGTCGACGGCGGACGAGATCGGCGATTGGAAAAACGTGCCGCCGAATGACGCGCTGTTGACGGATCGGTTTTACAGTGTCATTTGGCGGGCATGGGAGGAATTTCGGCAAATCGACGAGCGCATCGTCGACGATTGCAAAAACATCGATCAAAGACTCTGCACGGCGGCGCAAATTCTGCTGCTGCCGATTATCGGGCGTCGTTTTGATTTTCCGCAACAGCCGATCTTTTTCGACGATCGAAATTGCGAATTGCGATTTTCCGATAAGAGTATTTACGCCGTCAATCGTGCTCGCGATGCGGTTTTCAAAATGACGCCGCGCGCAACCGAAATACTTCTCGCGTACGGCGGCGGGAGCATTCGATTGAAATTCGCCGAACTTCGGCTCTTCATTTCCGATGACGACGGGCAATCTCGCAAAATCGATCTTACCGCCGAGAAATTTTTTTCCGAGCTGTCGAATGCGATTCGGCAATTGCTCGGCGAGGAATTTTCGCAAATCAAACCGCCTTCGGCAATGCAGAGTATTGCAAAATCGACGGCGATTGCGGACGTGTTTTCGCTTCGCCCGGAAATTCTTTCGGACGGTAAACGCTTCATTTCGCCGGGCGCGCTGATGTTTCAACAAATCGGCAATTTCGAGTTGAATTGTTTTCGAGCCCGCGCGTTGACGATAAGCGATAACGATGCGCCGAGCTTTCGGACATTCGAGCGCGCGGTCGACGAAGAAGATCGCATTCGGCTCGATTGCTTGACGGCGCAATTGAAAAAATTCGTCGACACGGAAGAAATCACGCTCGTCTGCCCCGATGCCTGCAATGAATTTCAATTGTCGACGCTGAAGCGGAGCATGAAACTCCGATACAACAAAGTCCGAATCCTGCCGAAAAGTATTGCGGCGGCTTTCAATTACTCCCGCACGAAACACTTTGCGAATGAATTTGCCGTCGGCGATACGATCATTGTCGTCGATCGAATTTCTGAAGGTTGCAGTTTCACTCCGCTCAAAAGCCGTTTCGATGCATTCGTTGCGTCGGATATTCCGCAATCGAAAGGCATCGTGTGGGAGCGAATGCCTTCGCATTCCGTCGAGCCGAATTATCGCGGCGCAATCGGCGTTGAAGAAAGAATTTTTTTGTCGACGATGAGCCTCAAAGATTTCATTGCCGAAATTCGTCGGACGGCTTGCATCGATCGAAACGGGCGTTTGAAAAAATTCTCCGCCGTCGAGCGACCGAAAAACATCCGACTGCCGATCAAAGACGCGCTCGAAAATTTCATTGCCGAAAATCGATCGGCATTCGGCAACAACATTTGGATAATGCCGTTGAGCGGAGAACCGGATTGCGGCGGGCTGAATTTTCGCGTGATCAATTACGCGGATCAATCCGTGCTCGGCGGCGTCGAAGTCTTCGATACTCTTCGGCGGCAGACGGACGTTTCGCTTTGGCGCGATCGATTGCCGTCACTTTCGATCAAACGCCTTTTCGGCAATTTCGATTTGATCCGCAACGAAGTTTTTGAATGCGAGACGAGCGAAATGCTCATTCCAATATCGGAGACATTCACTCTGTCGAAAGGACTGCCGGAATATCATTTCGGTTTGAAAATGTTCGGCGGCAACGACAAACACGTCTATGAAGCCGTTCTCGAGCACGACAAGTTTCCGTTGCCGAACGATGTCGATTGCCGCGCAATAATGAAATACACGCCCGCCGAAGAAAATCCTTATTCGCTGAAATTTGTTCCGCTCGAA
>CALGGX010000405.1 GCA_937916025.1 uncultured Selenomonadales bacterium | reverse complement strand
CTATCGGAATCGCTGTCGCTATCGGAATCGCTGTCGCTATCGGAATCGCTGTCGCCGTCAAAGAGCTGAACGTCGAAGTAGAAAGGCTTGATCTCTTCTTCCTTCAACTCTTCTCCGAACAATTGGGAGTCGAATGAAAACTTGTTAAATGTTTCCAACTAACTTTCATTCCTTTCTTAACGAAAGAATTAAGATGTGTCGAGTGTTGCCACTCAACATGCAATCTGCCATTTTCGTTTCAACAGACTGCTTAAAATTTCAAACGTCTCAACCTGTTGCACTTGGCGCGGACACCACCCCGCGCGTTCTTGGGAGCATCGTTGACTCCCGTCATGCATGCGAACACCACTTCGCTTGCAAAAAAAATTCTGCTTGGGCTGAGCTCGGAGCAATCGATTGTCTGTTTTCGCGGACGAAATTCCACCAAGTATTTCGTCGAGCCGTTCACCCTGCGGCTCCGAGCAATCGACTGCAATTGTCATGGCATTCTCCGGGAAGAGATTTGAGGCACTGCCCCGTACCTTTCGTCCGTTCGCCCGATCGATCTCTCGCAAATCATCACGACGAACTTCACCATGCATTTGATTTGCCACACCACCGGCAATCGCCTGCATTGACATACAGATGATCGCGTCCACCAACGCTTGACCATCCTGCGCGCATTATATCGGCAGTAAATCGCCTTGTCAAGCATACCTGCATTAAACTTGCATTAAAAATGCATTAGAATGCGGAGCTGCGCCGCGCGGATTTTTTGTTGCAATTTGTTTCGACAACCGATAAACTTTGTATGATGGGAGGTGATGAGTTGCCAACTGCGAGAAGACCTTACGTCATAAAAAACAACGTCGACGGCGAGCACAAAAAATTCTGGACAAATGACATGGAAGCCGTCATCGGAATCATGATCGTATTACTGATTCTCGGAACGATCAACGTATTCAGTTCAAGCTTCGTGATCGCGGAAGCGGAATTCAATTCGCCGTATTTCTTTCTGAAACGTCACGTGATCAATGTTGTGATCGGTTCGGCAGCGTTCGGCTGTTGCCTGTACTTCGATTATCACATTTGGCGAAAATACATGCCGTTCGTATTGCTGATTACGTTATTGTCATTGATCCTTGTGCTGTTCATCGGACCGTCGGTGAACGGCGCGCGAAGATGGTTGCCTCTGGGCGTGACGCAATTTCAACCGGCAGAATTCGCAAAGCTCGTTTCAATCATGTTGATGGCGGCGTATTTGGCAATGCAAGTCAGATACAATCGCGAAGTCGGAGTGTTCACGCCGCAAGCGGGCATCATCGGCTTACTGTTCGTATTGACGGAGCGGGAGCCGGATTTGGGAACGGCAACGATCATCGCGGGCGTGCCGCTTTTGATGATGATCGTCGTCGGACTGCAACGCCGAAAATTGATGGCAATAATCGGCGGAATAATCTCCTGCGCGATCATTGCAATATTATTGGAACCGTA
>CALGGX010000404.1 GCA_937916025.1 uncultured Selenomonadales bacterium | reverse complement strand
CACGGTTGCAACCGACAAGCCGCCGGCGATTGCAACCGCCATCGGTCCCCAAAAAATGCTGACCATCAACGGAATCATGCCGAGGATTGCCGCCGCCGCCGTCAACATGATCGGGCGGAAGCGCAAAACCGCCGAGTCGATGATTGCATCAATCGGAGCCTCGCCCGCGCGCAAGTGCTGTTGAATTTGATCGATCAGAATGACGGAGTTGCGAATGATCATTCCCGACAGCGCGATGATCCCGAGTTCAGCCACGAAGCCCATCGGGCGCGCGAGAATGATCAGCGCGAAAATGACTCCGATTAAGCCGAGCGGAGCCGTCAGCAATGTCAACAGCATTGCCTTCGCGTCTTTCAATTGCAACATCAACAATGTCATGATGATGAACACGACGAGCGGCAGCATTGCCAAGAGATACGCCGTTGAATCATCACTCTGTTCGAGATCGCCGCCCGGCTCGATCGAATATCCGAGCGGCAAATCCCGCCACAAATCTTCGGTCGCCTCGAAGGCTTTTTCCGCCGCGTCGTTCGCCGTGCCGCCGATGATGTTTGCCTGCACGGTGATTGTCGGCTTGAGATTGCGCCGATTGATCAATCCGTATTCGGCATCGTAAGAGATTTTTGCGAGTTGCTCGAGCGGAACATAGCCCGCCTCGCCGAGATATATCGGCAAATTCTTCAGCGCGGCGAGATTGTTTCTGTCAGAGGGCGCGAGCCGCAAATCAATGTCGATCGTCCGATCGCCGCTGTAAAATTCGGATGCCTTTGCGCCGGTAATCTCGGTGTAGAGCATTGTTTTGACGAGTTGACTCGACACGCCGAGCGAACGCAATTTGTCTTGATCGAGTTCGATGCGCGCGATTTTCGATTTTTCATTCCAATCGAAATTGATGTCGATGACGTTCGGATCGACGGAAATTCGATCGGCAACCTTTTCGGCGAGTGAATGCACTTTGTCGATGTCGACGCCGGAGACGCGGAGCATGATCGGATAATCTGAAGGCGGTCCGGTTTGAATGAGCTGAATGTTCGAGCGTACGAGCGGATAATTCTCGTCGAGCTCCGCGCGGAGAGTTTCAATCAGCGCATCTCGATTGCCTTCATTCGCCGTGATGACGAATTTCGCGAGATTATCGGCGTCGTTTTTCGGCGAGACCGTCAACACGAAGCGCGGCGTATCCTGCCCGACATAATACGCGTAATTTTTGAGCTCATCCCGATTTTCGTCGAGGAATTTCGCAAACCGCTCCGCCTCCGCCGAAGTTGCCTTCAATGACGAGCCTTCCGGCAATTTCAGCTCGATCAGAATTTCCGGGCGGATCGACGGCGGGAAGAATTCTTCCTGCACGTAATCGGCAGCAAAGATCGTTGCAATGAAAAGTCCGACCGTCGAGAGCAAAATGATGAGCTTATGACGCAAAAATGTTTCAAGTATCCGACGGAAGATTTTGTAGAAACGACCGGCGTAAGGATTTTCGCCGACGTGCGGCTCGACTTTGATGATGTGATATCCGAAAAGCGGCGCGACCATGACCGAGACAATCCAAGACAGCAACAGCGCAATGCAGACAACCCAAAACATGTCGCGGCAGAATTCGCTCGCCATGCCTTTTGAAAACGCCACGGGGATAAAGCCCGAGCACGTGATCAAAGTGCCCGTCAACATCGGCTTCGCCGTGACATTGAAGGCATGACATGCCGCGTCAAATCTCGACAGACCGCGTTCGAGTTGTACACTCATCATCTCGACGGCAATGATCGCGTCGTCGACGAGCAGTCCGAGCGCAATGATCAGTGAGCCGAGCGAAACTTTATGCAAATCGATTCCGAGCGCGTACATGAAACAAAACGTCCCCGCCAACACCAGCGGAATGCAACCCGCCACGACGAGCCCCGTCCGCACGCCGAGACTTACAAAACTCACGCCCAAGACGATCAAAATCGCCAGCATCAGCGTCTCGACGAATTCGCCGATTGACTCCTCGACGACTGCCGGTTGATCCGAAACCTGTTTGAGTTCCATTCCGAGCGGCAGTTCCGATTGAATTTGCGCTTTCATTCCGTTGAGATTTTCGCCGAGTTTGAGAATGTTGCCGCCGTCTTCCATTGCAACCGCGATTCCGATTGCGGGCTCGCCGTCGAAAAACATCTTCGGCTCCGACGGCTCGACAAATCGCCGCTCGATTTTCGCAATGTCCTCGAGTCGAAATATCCTTCCGCCCGCGTTGATCGGCAGATTTTTGATCGCCTCGACGTCATCGAAAATGCCCGTCACTCGGAGATAAACATTATCCGACGCGGTTTCGATCATGC
>CALGGX010000403.1 GCA_937916025.1 uncultured Selenomonadales bacterium | reverse complement strand
TGTCGTGCTCAAAAATCTCGCGCGTGTCGTTGTATGTCACAGCAGCATTTTCGAGTTTGCCGGAGTGATATGCCAGCGCGACTATCTTGCCGTTGATTGCAATCTCAAACTCGCGCGCATTTTGAATTTTTTTGTCACGCCAAAAATTAACAATATCTGCGTAATTTATCATTTCGCTTACTCCGGAACTGCCGTCAATATCGACCAACCTTGTTTTTCTTAAGTCGGGGACATTAACATTTCCGTACTCAACAGCAAATCACTCAACACAAAACAATTGCTGGGATGATATTCTACTTTCTTGATTGCCGCAATTAGCTTCTCAACATCCTTTTCATACATTGATCGAACAAATTCCTCTGACTTTACATGTGCTTTCTTACCAAAGTATCCCTTACAAAATTCGCTCGGTTTCAAGCCCTTGTTATTTTTCTTCGCGTGTTCGTAAGCCTCCGTTAATCCCGCCGCATATATGTGCAATATCTCTATCTCCGGCTTCGTCACAACGTTGCATACTTCTATCTTCCTGCTAAAACTGTAGCTCGGCGGCAAATTAAATCTCTCTTTTTCTCGATCCAATATACGTACTATCGATATGTCTCTTTCGTACTCACGCCCCAAAAACGCACGCGCTATATCCTCTCCCGTTCGCAATTTAATACATTCCCCATCGATAACGTCACTCCGTCGGAAAATCAATGCCTCGGCGTCCAACAATATTTCCATGATCGCCTTTTCCGCATTTCCCTCACATGCACAGATAATATACTTTCCTCTCAAATCGAGCGACATACATAATCCCTCAGTCTTTGAATCGTCTCGTACTTCGGTGCTGTACCTTTCAATGCATTAGAGATGATTATATCGCTCTTTTTAAAATCATTCCGATGAAATTCGTCCGAAAACTTCCGCACCGTCATTTGTCTTTCACTCTTACGTGTGATGTAAATATTATCTTTCCTATCAAAGCTGTCCAATATCTCGGGATAATGCGTACTAAATATTAGGCAACCTCCATTCGGGTTTGTCTTCGGCGATTGAAACAACCCGAGAATTATCCTCACCAATTCTTTGTTCAGATGCATTTCCAATTCGTCGACTAGCATATATCCACCTTTACGCAACGTGTATACGATCTGTCTCATCAATTCTTGCCCTTTGATCGTGCCCGTCGATATTAGACGATTCATCGCCAACGGATCAGTGTTCTCATATATTTCATCTTCGCCTTTGAATCGCAACGACCAGCGCAACGGGGCACCTGTTTTCGTCGGCATTTCCATCGACAGCATTTCTATACTCTCGTCAAACACATTCAATATCTCTGTCGGTACTTTTTGATCTATCAACGGCAAATTCAGGTAACTCTGCCACAACAAGCCCGTCACACATTGTCCGTTCCCCTTTACCGTCGCGCTCACTATGCTTTTGCCGTCTTCTAAATACATCTTCGCCTCGGCGTCCAGCTTCGAGCGTCTCTTTATTTCAGTCTCAAACCGATTCAAATCCGCTCGTGCTTGCACGCGAGAGTTTCTGCCACGCAACACTTCTTCACCATAACAGAATTTTTGTCTGCCTGACGTGTCTTCTATGGTTATTATCGTCGATTCCAATTGATAATATTTGCCGTCAAGATGGAACGTCACGCGCATTATCGTCCCGTCGCCTATCATTTCCGGGGCTTCGGTTGTATTTAAATCCACATTGTTTATCATCACATCCAATGCCATTTTCAACAGCCGCAACACCGTCGTCTTACCGGTTGCATTCAAACCGATTAATCCGATTATATTTTGGACGTAAATATTACCAGCGACTTTATGTAAATCGTTGTTTTGACTAACGCGATCGGCAGCATACAGATCAATTGTTAAGTGTCCATTCTCAAAATGTTTCAATCCTTCGTACTCAATCTTTAATACCTTCAACGCATTCACCTCCTGATTCGGAGTATATCATCAATGTAGAAGTCTGACAAGATTTCTGTTTAAAATCCCCCACCCAATATCATCACATTATTTTTTGTTTGATATTCGATCGGTTCGCAGGTATAATGTTTGAGAGATCAAGATCGATTCAGGATTGCCACGCAAGTGACAACAAGGCAGAATTGATTCGACGCGTTGAGATAGCGTCAAGACGCAGTAAGAAACTGTCGGAGTTGTTAAGAAACCGTCCGACACCGACAGTTTGAAAGGAGGTGATATCTTGAAAATCACAATCGAAAGCAATCCCGACGAATTCCTTGCATTGTTCTGTAACGGCAGAATTTTTGACGATATCAGTAACACAAATTCTAAAACAGCCTGCTCGAACAGCAATAATCCCCGGTCATCAACACTTCCATCAGAAGCACGAAGCAACATTGAATGGGATTTATCTATGTCTTCATTCGCTCCTCATCTGATAGATAGCGCATTGCAATTCATTGACAAAATCAAAGCAAATACTACTGCCGACGAACACATTAATATCAAAGTTCACTGGTAATGTTGTCGCTGAGCACAACGCAAAGAACATCTGTGGCAGCAACAGAGACGGACATTCCTCCGGCAGTGTTTGAACCGGCTGCGGAAGGCGGCGGGCTACCAGATCCTGCAGGCGGAGGAAGGCAGCATAAACGTAAAAAGCGGCAGCGGTTTTCCGGAATTTCTGTTCTCATAAACAATAAGTGGTACAGTACCTGTTTTTGTGATAAAATAGATTGAATCAGGAAGTCATCAACTGGATAGCCCTGCACTCCTCCGGCCTGATACATTTCTTCCGGCGCACCTGACGTGAACGAGATCAATAACTTCTTCCCGACGAGAGCTTTTCCCTTTGCGCCTTCTGAGAACCCGTGAACGAATACTTCCTCCATCCACTTGTGCATCAACGACGGCACACCGTACCAGAAGAACGGGAACTGCATCACTATTACATCGGCATTCCTGAGCCTGTTCTGTTCGCGCTTAACGTCGAATTTCCAGTCTGGATACTCAGAGTCGAGGTAGACGTACTCAGCTTCGGGCATGATTTCTTCGAGGCGTGAGAGTATGATTTTGTTGGCGAACGAATTTCCCTTTAGGTCTGTGTGTCCTGAGACAACCAAAATTTTCGACATTTTCCTTCCTCCTTATGCCGACAATTATAGCAGTGTATGTTAGAATTACTTTATCCCGTTGTAAGGAAGATGACATTTAATGAAACGTTCCATAAAAATTATCGCCCTAGCCGTTACTCTCATGGTTGTTCTTGCGCCGTTAAGTCAGTCAGAGGCCGCCAAGAAGAAGCGCAAAGCCTCAAAATCCTCAGCGCCCGCATCAGCCCCGCAGTCACAGCAGAAGACCCACAATCTCAACTCGCTCATAGGCGTTTGGAAAGGTTCAGGGACAGGAACAGGAACAGACCCTCGTCAGCCCGGTGTTGATGTCTCGCTTAATGCCGACGATGTTACGCTGACGATTGAGAGCGTGAAGTATTCTGAGAGCGAAGGTTCAGGAAGAGCCGATGTCATTTTCACAGGGGTAATCACTGACATTCGCAACGAGATCATCTGCGAGAGAAGCTGGGAGTACGCCGTACCCTATGAAATGAAGAAGGAGGGCGAAAACTCGTGGAGC
>CALGGX010000402.1 GCA_937916025.1 uncultured Selenomonadales bacterium | reverse complement strand
AGTGTATGAAAGATCGACGAGAAAATTGATTCCCATGTATGCAATCGCAATCCAAAGCACGAATCCCTCAATCAATGGATAATCGCGCATCATAATCGCTCGAACCGCCATGTTTCCAATTCCTGGATAAGAAAAGACAATCTCGATAACTGCAACGCCGCCGAGCAGCCAGCCGATTGACATTCCGAGGAGAGTTATCAATGGCAGAACTGCATTTGGCAAAACATGTTTCCAAAGAATCGCCTGCTCACTTAATCCTCGAGCGCGCGCACCAATCACATAATCCTGATGCAATTCGTCGAGGATGACCGTGCGGACTTGTCGGACGTATTTTGTCGATTGATAGATCGCGAGAGTGATCGCGGGGAGGACGATGCCTTTCGCGGTGACGGTCGAGCTCGCAATCGGAAACAGTCCGAGCTTCAGTCCGAAGATGTAGAGCAGGATCAAGCCGAGCCAAAAATTCGGCATTGAAACTCCGATGAAGGAAAAAAATCGGACGAGATAATCCGGCCACTCGTTTTGCCGAACGGCGGACCAAATTCCGAGCGGCAACGAAATGATCAGCACGAAGATCACGGTGACGATTGCGAGCATCAGAGTGCCGACGAAGCCTTCCGAGAGTTTTTCGACGACCGGTTTTTTTGCCGAGTAAGACATGCCCATATCGCCGTGCAGAATTCCGCCGATCCAATTGCCGTATTGCACGAGGAACGGTTGATCGAGACCGAGCTCGTGGCGCGTCTTCTCGAGCACTTCTTCCGACACGATTGTATCGGCGGATTCGAGCAACATTGCGGCGGGATCGCCCGGGGCGAGATACGTCAAACAAAACGTCAAAAAGCTCACGCCGATTAATGTGATCAACATTTGTGCCAATCGATTCAGCACGCGATTCACTCTCCTTGTCAACAAAAAAATGCCTCCCGTCAAACGAAAGGCAAGCAGAAAAAATCCGGCATTCACCGGATTTTTGAAAATCAAAAAGACATTCAAAATCTCCTTCCCGTCGCTCGCGGGTCAAACGGCGATTGTCAATCGGGCAATTCTCCCGGCTCCGGGTCATCACTCCTCCGCGCCTTCCCGGATCAACGATCCAGTGACATAACTATGCGGATTTGCTCTCCGTTACGGTGGCGGGACCGCTTCGGCTTTCAACCGAATTCCTTATTGAGTCTCTCGACACCCGATCCAATCAGTATTCAATTGTCAAACGTCGATGTGAACATCAACGCGCCTATGATATGCCGATTACGCTTTATTGTCAAGCGAAAGTTTCAATCGACATCGACGAACGCGACTTGCAACTCGCGTCCGCTTTTCAAGATCAGAATTCCGTTGCACTCGGGGCAGAAGAAATTGTATCGCTCGATGCGAAAAGTTTTGCCGCATTGATTGCACGCGCCGATGATCGGCACGCGCTCGATTTTCAGCTCCGAACCTTCGGCGGGAGAATTTCGCGTGAGCACGTCAAACGCCATGTTCAATGCTTCGAGCTCGACGCCCGACATTTCTCC
>CALGGX010000401.1 GCA_937916025.1 uncultured Selenomonadales bacterium | reverse complement strand
GTACCGGCAATCGAGCCGCCCGAAATGTTGAGCCTCGTGTTTGAAGCATCTTGCAAAACGATTTCGCCTTCGCCGATCGAAATGATCACGTCGTCGCCGCTGACTTGCGTCGAGTAAGTACCTTTGATCTTGAGAAGATCGTCGATGCCGTAACCGTAAATCGCATCAATCCCGTCGCCCGCCGTGTATTCAATGACGGCATTATTCGCGCCGTTGAGATCGATCACATCATTTGCGCCGCCCGCATTGACGGTGTTCGCATTGCCTTTGACAAGGAAAATGTCTTTGCCTCCGTTGCCGTAAAGAAAATTTTTATTGCCGGTGACAAAGAAACGATCATCGTCGGCGCCGCCTTCGACGGTGTTGTTGCGAGCGTAGACGTAGAGATAATCACTGCCGTTGCCTCCAAGGATTGAATTAAAATTCGCGCCTTCGTACAGACTGATCGAATCATCGCCGCGCCCGCCGTAAATCGTCACGTTCGGAAAGAGATTGTAAATCCGATCGTCGCCGTCCTGAGCATAGAATGTGGTAGTTCCTTCGGCGATCTCGATCGTATCATTGACATCGGAACTGCCGAACGCGCCGCGCTTTGCCGCCTCACGTATCCATTCCAAATAATTTTTTTCGTTGGCGGTATACTCGAAGGCAGAATAATTTTTGTCGGTGAAGAACGCGGCGACTTGCTCATCAAGCCACTTCATGCCGTAACTCGCAAAACTCGTGATGTTGAAGAGTGCATCGTCAAGTCCCTTGGTGTAGCTCGAAAAAGTTTCATGCAGTCCGCTGACAAGCGCGTCGAGAAGTGCTTCATTGCGAGCAAAATCTTCGGGCAGACCGTCTTCGCGATAATAATCCGCGCGGATGCCCATTGTTGATAATCCTTCGATCAGTCCGGTGAGCGCCGCAATTCCGAGAGACGCCGCCCCAAAAGGCGCGGTAAATTTGTCTGTGTTCTTGCCCATCTCTTTCAGTACGGTCGTAAACGATGTGAAGCCCAACTTAAACGCCGCTTTGTTGAGTGCTGCCTGTTCTTTCGGTTTAATCCCGTCGAGCGTCGACATAACACTGATTCCGTACGAAAGAGCTGCCGTTGAAAGCGACAGAATGATGCCCTTATCGCCGTCTTCCTGCAAAAAGGCGTTGGAAATCTTGAGCGTCTCATTGACTGCCTTAGTCATTTTCGTATTGAAATCAAGTGCGGTCGTTTCGGCGTCGGCAAGGCTGTCGACAAGTTCCAAAACCAAGTCAACTACTTTGACGGTTGAAGAGAAAATCGTTGCCTCTTCCTTCAGATGAAGCAAGGCATTTTTTCCGAACTTCTGTTTGTACAACGCACCGATGAATGTAAAGATCGGAGCTGCCGTCGACGACAGAACTTCCGTCGTGCTTTTGGCTGTTTCAAGAACGCTGACGAGTGCCGACAAAAGCGGCGTCTTAGCGACGTTACTCATCATGCGCAGATGCGGCAGACTGCTTTTCCGAATTGCTTCCTTCTCCTCGGCAGTAAGCTCGTCTTCATCAAACAGTTGCAGATCGAATTTGTAAGTGTACATAATACCTCCCCCTCAATGCGTAAACACAAAGCCGAAAATCTTGCGCCAACCTCTCAAACAGAATATAATAAACCGATTTCGACAAGCGATGAATTGTCCGTCAAACTCGATCATGAAGTTCGGCAATGATATTGTCAAATCGAAATCTCTATCGGCGGG
>CALGGX010000400.1 GCA_937916025.1 uncultured Selenomonadales bacterium | reverse complement strand
GACTTCCGGAGCTTCTCGATACGATCGCCCCGCCGTAATATCCGGAACTTCTTCATCGCGACCTTCGATCAGAATGTCGAGCTCGCGCCCTTCGAGCGACTCGTTGATCTCCTGCGAGATTTTGCTCTGAATACTCATCAGCTCGTGATACCGCTCCTGCGCGATCACTTCCGGAACCTGATCGGGCATGTCAAACGCCGGTGTGTCTTCTTCACGCGAATACGCAAAAATCCCGACATGATCCAATCGCTGTTCCATCAAAAAATCTTTCAGTTGCCGAAATTCCTCGTCCGTTTCGCCCGGAAAACCGACAATGAATGTCGAGCGGATCGCCGCGTTCGGAATCCGTTTTCGGATTTTCGACAACAGTTTTTCGATCTGTTCGCGAGTGTCGGGGCGATGCATTCGACGCAAGACCGAATCCGCCGCGTGTTGCAACGGCAGATCGATGTACTTGCATATCTTTGACTCGGACGCAATAACTTCGAGCAATTCGTCGGTAAAAAAGCGCGGATAACTGTACAGTACCCGCAACCATTTCAAATTATCGATTTTGACGAGCTCTTTCAACAGGCGCGCGAGGCTCGGCTCCCGATACAAATCGCGTCCGTAATTCGTCGTATCCTGCGCGATCAAATTGATCTCCTTGACGCCGTCTGCCGTCAACCGCTCGACTTCCGCGCGGATGTCTTCGATCGGACGACTGATTTGCCTGCCGCGGATCAACGGAATCGCGCAAAATGCACAGTGATGATCACAGCCTTCGGCGATTTTGACATACGCGGTATAATCCGGCGTCGTGCGAATGCGCGGAGTTTTCGCATCGTAAATCGTTTCGTGATCGCCGAGTAAAATGACGCGCCGCCCTTTCAGCGTTTCTTCGATCGCTTCCATTATCCGATGCCATGCGTTGGTGCCGATGATCGCGTCCGCCTCCGGCAATTCATCAAGCAGTTCCTGCCGATATCTCTGACCGAGACAACCGGCGATTATCAGCGAGCGACAATTTCCGTTGAGTTTGTAATCGGCGAGATTTAAAATCGTCGTGATTGACTCTTCCTTCGCCGAAGTAATGAACGCGCACGTGTTGACGATCAAAACGTCCGCCTCGGCAGCATTCGGCGTAAGCTCGAGCCCGCGCGTCTTCATCAGCCCGAGCATCACTTCTGTGTCAACCAAATTTTTTGCGCAACCCAAACTTACGAAGCCGACCTTCATCAAAATTCACCTCAAAATATTATTGCATCGCAACCGTCGTCGAGTCTTTCAATCGAATTTGTTTGACCCAATGATCCAAAAACCGGTATTGCTGTTGCTCGTCGAAAGATTGTTTCACGTCAAACAGGCGAAGATTTTTGCCCGCGAATTTTTTGTACGCGAGCGTTTGCGGATTTGTCGGCACGAAATAAAAATCGTTCTTCTGCAAAACCAATTGCGCTTCGTCCGAGAGGAGCCAATCGGAAAATTCCGTTGCCGCGCCCAATCGCCCTTCGTCGACGCTCGAGATCGCGACGCCCGTCAGCATGAATGCCGTGCCGTCCGCCGGATAGATGATCTTGAGCGGATAGCCGTTTTGCATGTATCGGAGCGTTTCGCTCTCGACGGCGATCGAAATGTCGACTTCACCCATGCCCGCCTGCCGAACCGGATTGGAAAGATATTTTGCGTATTGAATGACCTTCGGATGCAGTCGATCCAAAATGTCATAAGCGGCTGCATCGCCGAACTGTCCGATCATCTGATACATGAGATTGGCAGAGGCGTCAGCCGCAAGAAAATCCGTGATCCCGATGCGAATGTTGCCGGAATCAGCGAGTGAATTCCATGTGTCGGGAATGTCTCGGATCGTTTGCAGATAATCCCGATTGATGCAAAAAACGACGGGATCGTACCAAACGCCCGTCCATGCGCCGTCTTCGTTTTTGAAAACGGATTTGACGGCGTCGTTCGTCTCGGAGACGTAGAGTTTCAATAAATTGAGCTCCGCCGCGCGGTTGAGAACGTTGCTGTCGGCGAGCACGATGTCGGAGGTCGTCACGACGGTCGGATCCGAAACGGCGTCGTCACGCAATTGCTGAAGGAGCTCGGTCGGCGCGAGCGGTACGAAGTTGACTCGCACATGTTTTTCGCGCTCGTAGGCTTCGGAGAGAATTGCGGCATGCTCGGGCGGCAAGGTCGTGTAAGCCGTCAGTTCTTTGAGCGGAACGCTCCGATTGTTTTGATCGGCTCCGACCGGAATTGTCATGCCCGCCGCGCACGACAGGATAAGCAGAAAGATTGTCAACAGGAGAATCGTGTACCGCTTCAATCTTCTCAACTCCGTTTTTGTTGCTGATTATATCTTCATTTTAAATTAATTACAAGCGTTGACGCTTCCCCACAGCTAAAGCTGGGGAATTCTAATTACCATATAAACAGCTAACAGTGGCTTGCGACTTCGCTTGCCTCAAAGTTCTCGACTTTGTTGTCTCTATTTATATTTTCATTAGCTACTTTGGCTCGCGCCTGAGCTGCTACTACTTTCAGCTTATGCTGTCCGTAGATATGTTGATTCTTTTATTGGCGTTTCTATCTTAAATCTGCCAAACTTCGCCAAACTCAAAATATTTCGCGCGCCGTGAATATCTCTATGGGCTTTATATCCACATTGACAGCTGTAATTACGGCTATTACATTTCCGACGACGACCACAATGCGGACAAGTTTGCGTTGAATATGCCTCGGACATTTTTACCGCTTCAATTCCAACGGCTTCGAGTTTATATTTCAGATATTCAAGATGTTTGCCGAAGTTCCACCGCGACAACTTTTGGCGTGTGTGTTTATGTTTCTTCTTCCGAGTGTTACGCTGCACACCATCAACATCGCCAACATAAACTTTTGAAATGTTATGAGCAATCGCCCGGTTGACAAAGGCTCTCGTTATCTTGTGGTTGCAATCTCGAATCTGTTTATTGGTCTTATCCAGCAATTTTCTTTTAACTTCTCTTAATCTGAACCAACGCTTTGAATCTTTTTTGCAGCGACTCATCAACTTTGACAATTTTGCTGTTTCTTTGATTTGATACCGATTAATGCTTCGCAAATATCTGCCGGTTATGACGATCGCACTGCCATCTTCGCCAAACGCTGTTATCGAATGTATTTCGCCTAAATCTACTCCGCAATATTTCTTGGTATCGACCTTCTCGGCAATGTTGATTCCATCTTCATACACGATCGCCAACTTCAATCGATTGTCCCATATCAAGCTTATCTGTTGCAATTTCTTAGCTGACAGAAACTTTACCGTTGATTTTGGAAGTTTGACTTCGATTGGTGCCTGCCTTTTATTATTGAATATCGCCAGACTGAGCAACAGTTTTGAGTTGATTAGTTTGAAGCCGTTTGCCTTCCAAGTCGTCGGATATGAATGTTTGTGCCGCCAGGGATATTGATTATTTAATCCCTTGTCTCTCGCCAACTTTGTGGCAACTCCGGCGGCTAAATATTTTTGCACGATCGCCTGAACGCTTTGCGAGTTGATTGCATATATGCCTTTTGTGGCTTCAAACAACTCTTTATCTGAAATCCATTTTCCATTGTGGACTTTGCGATAACTTTTCTGCAAATCCAATACTTTGTTGTAAACCATCGCTGAAATTCGATTGCAGGCAAAGAGTTTATCAAGATTCTCTCTGCTGCATTTGCAGTCTGTTTTAATCGTTCGTTTCATTTTATCACCTCGCTTTCGAGATGATTATAGGCCATTATCATTTTTTATTCCAACAAATTTTTTGGTGCCGCTTCATCCCCATAGTTAAAACCAAGGGCTTTCGCGGCAAATTTTCGGTAAAAATTTTTAAGTGCAATCGAGACGATTTGCTGATATAATCTCGCCATAAAAATCTTTTTGACAGAAAGGGCGAATGTAAAATGGCATTGGACAGACAGCTGCTTCAAACAATCATCGGCGAGTTCACCGTCGACGCGGAACAGCTTCGCGAAGTTGCCGCGAACTTCCGTCAGGATCTCAAGCTCGGGCTCATCGATCCGAAAGACTCCTCGCTCCGCATGCTCAAATCCTATGTCGGACTGCCGACCGGAAAAGAGACCGGCGAATTCCTCGCGCTCGACTTCGGCGGCACCAACGTCCGCGTTTCGCGCATCAAACTCGAGGGTGCGGGGCGCTTTGAAGTGATCAAAAAAGTCGGCAAGCCGCTGATCATTCCGGGCGAATACGATTACATCGGCGCGGAATCGACTGCCGAGCAGATGTTTGACTTCCTCGCGTCGCTGATTGATGAAGCCGTCGACAAAGATCACGAGACGAAATTTTACCTCGGTCACACGTTCAGCTTCCCTTCCAATCAGACGAATCTCTACAACGCCGAGCTGATCATCTGGACGAAGGAATTCAAAACGGCGGGCGTCGAGGGCAAAATTGTCAATGATCTGCTGAAGACTTCGCTTGAAAAATTCGGCTTGACGAACGTCGAACCGATCGCCGTGATCAATGACACGGTTGCGGTGTTGCTCTCGGCGGCGTATCAGCATCCCGACACTTACATCGGCTCGATCTATGCGACGGGGCAAAACAACTGCTATGTCGAGGCGTCGATCCATGATCCGGAAAATGCCGGCGTCGGCGGAATGATCCTTAATCTCGAGTCGGGCAATTTCATGAAGTTGACGCCGAATAGGCTCGATGTCGAGTACGACGAGGGTTCGGAAAAGCCCGGCGAACAGCGGCTCGAAAAGATGGTCAGCGGACGCTATATGGGCGAGCTGTTTTCGATGGCGTTGTCGGAGATTTTTGAAGAGAAGGGCAAAAATTACGGCTTCACGGCGATTGATATGTCGAGTATTTTGATGGACGACACGATCGACGGCGACAGAATTGCGGCGATTGTCAAAGACAAGGCGGATAAGAATGTCGACAGTGAAGAATGCGCGAAGATCAAACAGCTCGCGGCGGCGATTGTCGTTCGTTCCGCGCGGCTGGTGACGGCGGCGTATGTCGGAATGATCTGGCATCGGACGGGCACCGGCAAGATCAGCCGTCAGCACATTGCGGTCGACGGCTCGGTTTACGAGAAGATGCCGCTCGTGCAGGAGAACATCAATCGGGCGTTGAGCGAACTGCTCGGCGAAGAAGCGGCGAATGTCGATACGATCCTCGACAACGGCGGCTCGGGACTCGGCGCGGCAATCGCGGCGGCCATGGCTGTCAATCACAACGCATAAAGGAGAATTTTTCATTACATGGCATTTAATGAGAAGCGAAGAAACATTGCAATAATCGCGCACGTCGATCACGGCAAAACCACGCTCGTCGACGCGATGCTCAAACAAAGTCACATCTTCCGCTCGAATGAGCAGGTTGCCGAGCGCGTTCTCGATTCAAACGATCTCGAGCGCGAGCGCGGTATTACCATTCTCTCGAAAAACACCGCAATCAATTACAAAGACGTGAAATTCAACATAGTCGACACGCCGGGGCATGCGGATTTCGGCGGCGAAGTCGAGCGCGTACTCAACATGGTTGACGGCGTGCTGTTACTCGTCGACGCGTTTGAAGGTCCGATGCCGCAAACGAAATACGTCTTGCGCAAAGCACTCGAGCAAAAATT
>CALGGX010000399.1 GCA_937916025.1 uncultured Selenomonadales bacterium | reverse complement strand
GGATCAGCGTCGACGGCTTGGGATAAGTCATCACGCCCTCGCGCTCGAAAATGCGCTTACACTCATCATATGCGTCTTCATTCGTGCCGATGCCGAGCGAGGCGTCGAGTAAAGTAGACGGACGTTTGATCTTCGTCGCTTGATCCGAGCGCAAGACGTTGAAGCCGAATTGACTCGACAGGAAAACCTTCGTCCCGAGCGCGAGTTCTTCATCGAGTTTCGCCTGCGTCCACACGAACGATCCGTCCGCGCGGCATTGCGAGACGACCAGCCCGCCCTCGACAGTGAATTGCTCGAAAGTCAGCGCGGAAGTGCCGTTGCCGAGCACGCCGCCATACTCGCCATCTCCGAGCGTCGTTTCGAGCAGACACGGCGGAAACGTCAACGTCTTGCGGCGGTTGGTGCGTTTCGCCAGCGGTTGCTTCTTATCGGCATAGGCGGCTTCGCCGAACATTTCGACGCGCGGTTTGACTTTCGCGTAGCAAACGACGTACTCGGTTATGTTGCGGACGGTTTTGGACAGATGACTGCCCTTTTTCTTTTTGACCCACGTGAATTGCGCGATGAAATTCCTCTCGCCGAAAATCTCGTTGCAGATCAACTTCAAATTCGCCTGCTCGTTATCGTCGATCGATATGAAGATCACGCCGTCGTCACTCAACAGCATCTGCAACAGCCGAAGCCTCGGATACATCATGCACAGCCATTTATCATGACTTACGGCGTCATTGTAAACCCAGCCTTCATTGCCGGTATTGTACGGCGGATCAATGTAGATGCACTTGATCTTCTGCTCGAACCTCGGCAACAGCGACTTCAACGCGAGGAGATTATCGCCATGAATGATCATGTTCCGGCTCGCGCCGTACTTTAGATCGAGAAAATGAAACGGCACGTCGAAATGGTGATTGACAACCGCCTCCCGCCCGAGCCAATTCAAACTCGGCACTCAATCATCTCCTCAACAAAACGTCCGTCGCGCGGAGCATGGGCGCGATCAATTTGACGTTGTGAACTCGGACGATGTCGACGCCTTTCGCCGCGCCGAGCACG
>CALGGX010000398.1 GCA_937916025.1 uncultured Selenomonadales bacterium | reverse complement strand
TGGCGAGCGGTCGTCGCGCCCACCACAAATGCAATGTCGACGGATGCCCGTGGCGGATCGATTTTTCGCGCGCGGACGCTTCGTTGATCGCTTCGAGCGGCAGGGCGACTTCAATCAGTTTCTTGTGCATGAAAATTCGCCTCTCAATCGTCGTAGTGATCTTTGCAGGAGTCAATGATGATTTGATCGTCTTTAATTTTGTAGACAAGTCGATTGGTATTATCGAGGCGACGACTCCAACCGTCAATGTGCTTCAGTCGCTCGGGTTTGCCAATGCCTTTCGCCGGACCGTTGCGCAAAATGTCTTCGATCAGACTGTAAATTTTGTCGACGGTTTTGATGTCTTCATGCATCCACTCTCTGAGTTGAGCGAGAGCAATTCTCTTGAAAGTCACATTATCCATGTACCATTGTCCTCAACTCTTCCATCGTCATGGTCACTTCTTCATCGTTTTCGGCTTCATCGAGCATGACGAGATATTTGGCATTGTTGAAGGCAATGAACGGATCTTTCGTCTCAAGTTCCTCGACGAAGTACTTCCATTCTTCCGGCGAGAGCGTGACGGTGTCGACGCCCGGCGTTTTTCCGCCGCACGGAACAAAATCGTAATCAGGCTTCTTGTGACGTCTGACGAGAGCCTTTTTAACTCCACTTTCGACAGCCTTCTCAATAATACCGATCAGATCGACATTGCTTTCAGTGAACTGTTCGCTCGGTTTGCTCGGTTCGGTCGTCGGAATGAAGTTCGGCGTTTCATTGATCATTTCTGCATTCTGCATGACAAATCACTCCTTCGATTGTGTTTGACAAATCATATCATGGGCCGGCGGAAGCGTCAATCACACATTTCTGTCAATGATCTGAAAAAACACGGAACGGCGGCAGGGATTTTAATGTTTGTGTCGAAAGGCAGTCGATATGAGAGACATTCTGATATCATCGATAAAACGAGTGAAGAAATTTTTGGCGGCAGCGACGCTGCTGTTGGCGATAAACTTGACGGCGAACGGAGAAGCGGAACTCTTCGGCGCGGTGATCATCGGCTACGTGTTGGCGGCGTTTTATATTGCGTCGACGGCGGCACGACTCCGATCGATCATGTCGATGGCGCAACCGACGGCGAAACGACAATGGCAGCACCGGGAAACGGATTTTACGCCGACCCCAATAAGGGAATTGACGAGATGCGCATTGCCTATGTTCTGAAGAAAGAGGATCTTGAAAAGGCGTTGAATATTCTCAAACGCGCAATAGAAGCATATCCGGGACGACTTGAAGCTATCAGGGCGTAACGCGGTAAAAAAAAATTCCCCTGGCTTTTTTGCTGGGGGAATTATTATTTTTCGTTATTTATTTGCCGCGTCAAATGCCGCATTGATCGCACAGATTGGGCATTTTTCTTTTGCGCTGTGCTGTGATCCGCACTTCGGGCAGGTTACTAAATCGCTTTCTGTCGCAAATAATTCTATCTCGTGGCACTCCGGGCACTCCCAGATCGGAATGGGCGTCGACCAGTAGCGGTTTCTCGA
>CALGGX010000397.1 GCA_937916025.1 uncultured Selenomonadales bacterium | reverse complement strand
CCTGCAATATCTCATTGTCAACCTGATCGCGTTGGCGATCGGCTTCGGCTTGACATACACGTTGTTCAAACCGGAAGAGTGAAATGCAATTAGTAATGCGTAATGCATAATGCATAATTAACGGTTAATGCGTAACTCGTGATAAGTAATCAGTAATTGAGACGAACGGTTTTTAATTACGAATTACGAATTACGAATTACGCATTGTTTTTTTAGGGGGGTTGCATTAATGGAGAAGTTCGACAAACAGGCGATCGATCTCGACGTCAAAGAAGGATTGCCGTTTCGTCATCATTGGCATAATCGATTTCATCTCGAAATGCCGCGCGGCTTGATCAATGATCCGAACGGCTTGACGGTGCTCAACGACGAGTATCACGTGTTCTTTCAATGGAATCCGCTCGGCGTCGTCCACAAAAACAAGTGCTGGGCGCATACCGTCACGAAGGATTTCGTCAACTACGCGACGCCGGAGCTTGCACTCTGGCCGACGGACGTTCATGACAAAGACGGTTGCTATTCCGGTTGCGGACTCGTCGAAAACGGTTGCGTCCGAGTGCTCTACACTTGCAACTCGAAAGATCCGAACAACATTCGCACGTCCGCTCAACGCTTCGGCACTTTGCTCAACTCCGGCGCGGTCGAAAAAGACGAGATCGTCGTTCCCGACAATCCGCCGGGATATACCGCGCATTTCCGTGATCCCAACGTCTTCGAGCGCAAAGGCAAGCGTTACTTCGTCATCGGCGTTCAGCGCAAAAACGAAACCGGCACGGCGTTGGTGTATGAAGAGCAGGGCGAAGGCGAGCAATGGAAAAATCTCGGCGAGATCAAAACCGATTTGACCGACTTCGGCTATATGTGGGAATGCCCGGGGCTGGTGAATTTCGGCGAATACGATGCGCTGATTTTCTCGCCGCAAGGGCTCGAGGAAGAAGAATTCCAATATCAGAATATCTTCCAAGCGGGCTATATCGCCGGCAAGTTCTCGCTCGACTCGATGGAGATGATGCACGGCAAGTTCCAAGAGCTCGACAAGGGCTTTGACTTTTATGCGCCGCAAGTCTTCAGCAATTGCGAGCGGAATATTCTGCTCGGTTGGATGGGCATGCCGGATAAAGACGACGAATATCCGACGGGCGAGCTCGGCTGGAAGTTCTCGCTGACGATGCCGCGCGTGTTGACGCTCGAGCAGGGGCACATCTTCTCGCAACCGGCTGAAGAGTTGAAAGCACTTCGCAAATCGGCAGTCGACATCAAAAAGACGAACACCGATCTGATCGAACATCAATTGGCGGAAGGCGCGGAAGCACAATTGAACATCAAGCTCCGCGCGGCTCGGAAAGTGAGTTTGACGCTGAAGTACGGCGAGGAGTCGACGGACATCACGTTTGACAAATCGACGCAATCGGTGACGATCGATCGCACGCGCATGAAATTGGGCGGGCGCGGCAAACGGCGTTTCAAACTCTTCGCGGACGAGACGCTCGAAGTGAAACTGTTTGTCGATCGGACGGCGATTGAATTGTTCATGCAGAACGGCGAAGAGACGGCATCATTCTTCGTATTTCCGGAGGCGGATGTCAAACCGCAATTGATCATCAGCAGCGATTCGGCAATCGACGCGGTCGGAACGATTTACGAGCTCGGAGCGATCGAATTTAAATAAAAAAAGCAGACGTCGGAGCAATTTTGAGGAGAGCAATTCGGCGAGCCCTCCTCTTTTTTTTGTGGTATAATTTGACAATGATGTTGAAACAATTTTTCATGACGGCGGCGGAAGCGGTGATTGATTTTATATTCGCGCCGCGCTGTGCGGTTTGCGGAGAATACATCGAAAATCGCCGAGACATGTTTTGCCCGCACTGTCGAGCAAACATCATTGCCGTCGGGCGCGCGACGGACGTGCCGAAGCCTTTGACTGAAGTTTGGCGATTGACGCGATATCGCGAGGGCTCGAGAGATTTACTTCGCGCGATCAAATTCAACGAAGGTCGCCGCGCGGACGAGCTCAATCAATTGTCGATCATTCATGCGATTCTCGAAAAGGCATTCGATCGGCGATTGCAGACGCTTTTCAATCGGATCGACTTCGCGACGCCGGTGCCGTTGCATAAAAATCGGCAATCGGAGCGCGGCTTCAATCAAGTCGAGCTGATTTTCGGCGATTGGCTGAAATCGCATGGCGTGGCGGTTGAAAACATTTTGCGTCGCGATCGCGATACAAAACATCTCTTTGATCTCAATCGCGCGGAGCGGCAATCGGTAATCTCGGGCGCGTTTTCGATTGTCGACGGCGTTTCGATTGTCGGCAAAAACATCTTGTTGCTCGACGACATTTACACGACCGGAACGACCATGTCCGAATGCGCATTGACTTTGCAAACAAACGGCGCGGGAAAAATCTTCGGACTCGCGCTTTCGTCGGACTTTGATTGACAATTCGTAATGCGTAATGCGTAATTGGGGTTCGGGAGTGACGGTTTTAATTATTAATTACGAATTAAGAATTACGAATTGCTTTCCGGGGGTTTGATCGGTGAACAGACGATTGGTATCGGCATTGCTCGGCTACTTGACACTCTTTTGCGGCGCGGCAATGCTCCCGCCGTTGATTCTCGCGGCAGTATTCAACGATTCGGCGTCGGTCGCGGCATTTTTGTTGTCGATGTTCATGTGTCTCGCCGCGACTTTTGAATTGGAACGCTTCGGCGGCGTCAAAGGCAAAGACAATCTCGGCGTCCGCGAAGGAATTGCAATCACCGTGCTCGGCTGGGCATTGATCTCTCTGCTCGGGATGGTGCCTTATTTCGCCGGCGGTTGGCTCAATCCGCTCGACAGCGTCGTCGAGTCCGTATCCGGATTCAGCGGAACCGGCGCGACTGTTTTCGAGGACGTTGAAATTCTTCCGCCGTCGATTTTGCTATGGCGAAGTCTGTCGAATTGGGTCGGCGGGCTCGGCGTGATCGTGATCTTCATGGCGATCCTGCCGCAATTCGGGCGCGGCGCAATGTTCATTCTCCGCGCGGAATCCACCGGTCCGACGAAGGAACGACAAATGCCGAGCATTCGAGACAACGCAAAGGCATTGTTCCTCGTCTACGTGACGCTGACGGTTGCATGCTCGATCGCGTATTTTTTGTGCGGCTTGACGCCGTTCGCGGCGATTAATCATGCAATGACGACGATTGCAACCGGCGGTTACGGCATATTCAACGGCACGGTGGCGGAGTACGGCAACGCGTGGCTCGAAATGTGGATGAGCTTCTTCATGATACTCTCGAGCGGCAGCTTTGCAATGTATGTGGTTGCCGCGCGGAAGGGCGGGCGCGTGATCCTGCGCAATACCGAGTTTCGAGTGTACTTGTGGATCGTGGCGGTGACTTCGCTCGTGATCGCGATCGATCTGTGTCTCGAGCAAGGCGTCAATCCGATCGACTCGCTCCGGACATCGATCTTTCACGTGGCGTCGCTGTCGTCGACAACGGGATTTGTGTCAATGGATTTCGATCAGTGGCCGCCGCTGTCGAAAGGCTTTTTGCTGATGACAATGTTTTTGGGCGGTTGCGCGGGCTCGACGGCGGGCGGTTTAAAAGTCGCGCGCAT